>DSBE01000215.1 GCA_011053085.1 Chloroflexota bacterium | reverse complement strand
TGGCGCGGGGTACGCACCCGCCATTACACCTATGCCAGATGGCTGCAGGGCAGCTCTGTATTGTTTGACAACCTCAATGATCCATATCAGCAACGCAACCTGGCATTGGAACCTGGTCAGAGTGGACTGCTATTGAAAATGGAACAAGAATTAGAAGCCTGGCTGGAAAAAACCGGCGATGCCTTCCTGCCTGTCGAGGAACATATCAAGGCGGCTGGGCAAAGTGAAGAGTGGTTTCTACGCGAAGAACACTTTCACGGTGGGTTTAACTTTTAAAGGTTCCGAAACCTTCGTCGACCAATTTTGTTCACATAGATCCCAGCACCTGTCTCCATTTTGCGAACGCATCGGCGGGGTATCGCTGGTACCGGCTTTTTAAATGACGGCGGCTGCCCCGCCCAAAAAAAAACCATCCTGCAGAAGGATGGTCATGCCCCCAGGGGGAATCGAACCCCCGTTTTAGCCTTGAGAGGGCTACGTCCTGGGCCGCTAGACGATGGGGGCGTCTTGCGCTGACGATGTATTTTAGCATAGCAATTTTCGGCTGTCAATCAAGAGCCGTTCCTGCCGCGTACCACCACCCGTACACCATTTTCAATGGGTATCTCCGACACCAGCGTCAGATAACCGCCACCGCCTGCCCCCGACAATTTCCAGCCCAGGGCCTGGTTGCGGTATTTATCGATTAAGCGCGCCACCATGGGTGTCATCATGTTGGGAAACATGGCGATCTGCGCTTCAAAAGAAGCAAGGAAGCGTCGTCCGTAATCGCCGGCATCCTGCCGCTTGATTGCATCCCACACCCCATCGGTGGCGTCTGCCAATCGTTTAGCCCCATCCCGGGTGATGTTGGTATCGCTCAACACAGCAAACCCATCTTCGCGTGGCCCCAAGGGAATCAGGTAAAACATCGATTCCACAAAATCAAGCGATGCCTCATCGTAGATCGATTCGATACGTGTAGGCCAGTATCCCCCCTCAAAATAAGCATAATTCAAACCAGGCATAGCGAGGCCAATAGAATCCTGCGCACCCGATATTTCTTTGGTACCAGGCGGATTGTCATAGCAAAACAAGATTTTGGCGTTTTTCTCATAGTCGCCAATCGGCAGGTGGTTTCCCCACAGTTCCTGCGCTGACCGGCGGGTACTGGATGCCATTCCACTGCGTTCATTGAAGTCAATGGTTGGTTCCAGAGAAACTGTGATGACTGCGCCGGGATATTTCTCGGACACCCAGGGCTGGTCCAGCCAGCCGCCGGCAACATCGATACGGTATGGCAGGCGACATTCGCTGCGGATAGCTGTGGTTGACCGGGCCGCCAACCCGCTGTGCGGTTCACGGTGCAACACCACATACTCGACACCCAGTTCATCCATCAACGCTTGCTTGGCAGGTGTATTGCCATCTTCATTTACAATGAACATGTCTGGCATCATCTGACGCAAGTCTGGCTCAAAATCCATATAGCCCGCGCCTTTCGAAATGAAAGCATCCTTCACACAGGCAACATTTTTCACCATGAAAAGGCGTTCCTGCTCATTGTTATAGGGCACACGCCCCTTTAAATCGAACAGGGTTTGATCAGAACCCAATGCAACCACCAAATCTCCGTACCTGGCTGCCTGCTGGAAAAATTCAATGTGGCCGCTGTGAAGCATATCAAAACAACCGCTGACGAATACTGTCTTTGCCATAGAAATGCCTGACTCCTTCATTGTCTCTACGATAATTAGACAAAAATTATTATACCTGACATTAACCCCTACCTTTGGTACAATCATTGACGGCAGAAAGGTTGCAATGAAGAAGCAGAGAAGTTCATTTTTTATCCTACGATTTGTCTCACTGGCGTTTATTTTTGCTGCCGTACTGCTGTTGGGGCTGGAACTGGTTACTTACAGCCGCATGCGCAGTACCTTACCTGCTGGCTTAGAAATCGCAGGGGTTAAAGTAGGTGGTTTGACTCCCGAACAAGCTGCCAATCGCCTCAACCAGACCTATTCCACCCCTATTGAGGTAGCAATCGGCTCCACAACTTTCCAACTGTCACCCTCTGTGGTCGGATTTCGCCCGGAGATCGAGGCAATGCTGACCGCTGCTGACATGCAGCGCATTGAGACGCCCTTTTGGGCTGCCTTCTGGGATTACCTGTGGGGCACGGTCAGGCAGCCCGATCCGATACCGCTGCGTGCCACCTATTCGCAGGAGCAATTGCGGCAATATCTGGCCAATGATGTTGCCCCGCGTTATAACACCCAGGCAGAGGCCGTCATTGACATGAGTGGTTCAGGCAATTTTCTACCCGGTGTCCCCGGTATGGAGATCGATGTGGATGCGTCTGTTGCCTCCATCGAGGCAGCCTTATATGCCACTGAACAGCGCAGCGCCAATCTTACGACGATCCGCATCGAACCCCCGCGCCCAACCAAAGAGTATCTACGCGCCCTGTTAACACGAAAAATTGAGTTGGCAAACTTTGACGGCATCGCCGAAATATATCTCCTTGACCTTAACACGCGCGATGAATTGCATTTCGCACTGGAAAATGGCGAAGAGATTCCCCCGAATGTAGCTTTCACCGCTGCCTCCACCATAAAAATTCCCATCATGCTGTCCACCTTCATTGAACAAGAATTGCCTCTGCCTGCCAACGTTGATGCCAATGTGCAATCAATGATCGAGTTATCCGAAAATACACCCTCCGACAGCTTGATGGAGTTGATTGGTGGCAATTTGGGCCCGCTGGTAGTGACCGGACATCTGCAAAATATCGGCTTTGAAAACTCCTTCATTGCCGGTTACTTCTATCTGGGTGCCCCCCTCTTAGAACGTTATGATACCCCTGCCAACAGCCGCCTGGATGTCAATGTAAGTCCAGACGTTTACAACCAGACAACGGCAGCCGAAACTGGTATGTTGCTTGATGACATTTACCAGTGCGCCAACGGCGGTGGTACTTTATTGGCCCTGTACCCCGACCGCCTGACCTCCGGCGAGTGCCAAATTATGTTAAATTACCTTGCCCAGAATCGCATCGGGGTTCTCATCCAGGCTGGTGTGCCAGATGGCACCCGCGTCGCACACAAGCATGGTTGGATCACCGAATCCGACGGTTTGATCCATACCGTCTCTGATGTCGGCATAGTATATTCACCTGGCACCAACTATGTGGTCTGTATCTTTTTATGGCATCCTGTTCAACTGGTGTTTGACAAGGCGAATCTTTTATTCGCCGACCTCTCGGCATCCATCTACAATTACTACAATATCAGCCAATAAACTACCAAAATCCCAGAGCTGTACGAATGGTACCAAGTAGATCTTCGCTCTCGATAGCCAGGGTAGCACAAATATCTTTCTGAGTGCCATACAAGATATCTTCTATGGCATTTCTATCATTGCTAAGCGCAGGATACCGATTGACCAGATCATCATATCGCTCCTTAATGCTGACCATTTGATTGCCTTTGGCCATCTTATCGGCAAAGAAGACCAGTTCGGCTTCACGCGTTGTAAATCGAATCGTCTCTGGATTCACTGGTACATGCTGCTGCACAATTTCTGCGACTTTCTCAAATCCCCTGTTGGCAATCTCTTCTGCTCCCCATATGCCATGCATTTCCGCCGGCCGGCCAGGGACTAACTTGTCGAGGTCATGCAGCAGTGCCGCCCGATGAGCCAGGATAGGGTCAACGGCTTCACCAGCCAGCATCAAATGGTGTGCCAGCCAGTAGGCGATGGCGGCTACCAGTTGCACATGATGCAGTAGAATAAATGTCTGATGCCCCTCCTGCAGCCAGGCAAAACATTCTTGTAACGTGGGGCGTGGTGCAGACAATTGGTCGACCAACAGTGGCCATGTTTTGGCTTCAAATTGCTGTAAAGGCATCGGTCTGAATGAATATCCTTCTCCAGAAACAAAAAGCGCAGTCTGCCAGCCAGCCCGCCAGGCATTCACTACGTCCAGTTGGTAATCATCACCGATCATCAGCAGACCGCCAGGCTCCTCGCCCAATTCGTTCGCTATGTTCCTGTAATACCCTACATCATCTTTGCCATATCCAATTTCGGAAGGAAGAAATATATGTCCAAATGAAGAACTCAGATTCATCCGGTCCATAACGGCAAGTACTTGTTCCAGTGAGGAATCTTTCGCATTTGTGGCAACCGATAACGGTCCATATTTGTTTGTCATCCACCCCACCGACTCTCGTGCGCCATCAATCAAACGGATTTCTAGCCAGTCGATCATCGGCCCATCATATTCACCAGTCACGTGGCACAGTGTATTGCCCCAATCAAGGCAGATTTTCTTAATCATGCCTCAATGATTGCTTCCTGCCCCTGTATTGAAGCAGGTTTTCGCATAAAGCCTAATAACGGAATCGCCAATAGGTTCACAACCCCCAGAACCAGGAACGTGAAGCGATAACCGGCAGCATCGACCAGCGCTCCCGCCAGGCCTAAAGCAATACCGGTGCCAATGTTAGCGATCGCCATTAAAATGGCAAACATAGAGGCAGCGATACGCGAATCGGTAAATTGCATCGAGAGAGCGAAGAAAATCGTTTCATAATACCCAAAAGCAATCCCGAAGAACGGCACAATGATCCAGGCTGCCACGGGCGATAAAATCAACGCCAGCAAGGTTGTCGCGGCAAATGACAACCACATGGCAGATATGACCGATTTACGTACCCCCAACTTTGGATTGATTTTTCCCCCGATCCATCCTC
>DSBE01000369.1 GCA_011053085.1 Chloroflexota bacterium | reverse complement strand
GTATTCGTTGAACGAATCCAGATTCAAAGTGCCTGTAGGGGAGATATCCGGCCAGCAAATCTTATCCACCAGCGTGGAGTCAAGGCCAGATAACTGCACCGCATATTGGACATTGGCAGGCGTGGCGCCCTGCAGAGTCTGACGTACTGCTTTCAGGTAGGCAATGGCAAAGCGGTTGGCGACATCTGGGTCAGAATATACCCTGGGTCCGACAGTGATCATGCTGGCAGCCAGGCCGGCGGCATATTGTTCGGCATTATCCAGCAAAGCAAGGTCGCCATCGGCGGTCAGGCGGGTGACGCTGGGTTCGATGGCATAAACGATGTCGACCTGTCCGGTGCGCAAGGCTTCCAGTTGGGCTGGCACATCCACAATGACAACATTTAGATCATCGATGGTCACACCAGAGCCCTCCAGGGCTTTGGCGACATTAAAACCGGGTATGCTATTCAAACCCTGTAATGAGATTACCATTTTTGCTTCCACCCAGCTTTTTTTGTCAGCCCAGATGCCGGCTTCTACGTCCTCAGTGCGCGCGACAAAACCAATATAGGGACACTCTTTGGCGGCAAAATTTGAAAGGGGCAGGATGACCTTGAAGTCACCGCCACGGGCAGCGGCGTTGAATAGACCGGCGTTGAGACCAGGTGTGCCGGCATCTATTTCATTCGCCAGTATCATCGGGATGACGTCAGCTGTGTTGGTGAACTGGACAAATTCGATATTCAAACCCTGTTCGGCAAAAAAACCTTCTTCCTGTGCAACAATCAAAACTGTATTGGATAGATAGGGCAGGATACCCATTTTCAGGGTCACTTCTTCTCGTGGCTGGCCTACGGCAGTTTCGTCTTGTAAGGCGGGAGTTTCCACCGCTTCTGGTTGTTGGGCGCAGGCAGCCAACAGGCTGACCAAAAGCAACGAGAAAAAAATGGTTGTGAAGATTGCCTTGCGATTCATAATATCTCCTTTTGCAAAATAATGATTGCGGAGGTTGTATTCGCGCTGACAGGTAATGCCCCTGTGAATTTTCAAGTAAGCACTATCAATGTTCAGGTTTGCTTAAATTAAATTGTGGATAGGTGTAGTGGTTTTGCATGATCTTCCAGCGCAGAGATTCTGGATATTGGCGGAAGGCCCCCGAAAGGAAGTCCGCAAATTGTTGCATTAATTGGGCAGTTTGATCAAATGTATCAGTATTCTCCTTATTCCACAAGAACGGTGGCAGAAAATTTACCTCAATGGTTCCTGCAGGCTGCAGGGTGCTGATCACAGGAATTACAGCGGCCCCGGTCTGGATGGCGAGGTCAGCCCAACCGGTGCGCGCCTGGTATTGCCTGCCGCACACGTTGACGGGATAGTCACCGCGCGAGCTGAATCCGTTGTCAACGTAGGCACGCACGATCTGCCCCTGGCTGAGGTAGCGATAACCGCGCAGCAAGGCATAAGCGCCATGGCGCGCCTGCTCTTTTTCAATGGAAAGGCGCAGGTTTTCCTGGCGCAGGTTGCGCTCAAAGCGTTCACTTTCCCAGCGCAGGCTGAGACGCGGGCTGACCACAGGAACAGGTTCGCAGCCAAGCCACTTTTCTACAAACACGGTGGCAAGGCGGGTGATAATACCATGATAAGAAAGCAGGATCACCCCGCTGCCCTGCTGGTAAGCCTCGTGCAGATGGTCAAAGCCGTTAACCCGGGCAAAGCGATTGCCTGCCTGTGGGGTAACGTCTTCGATGAGCGCGGCAAAACTGGTCCAGAAGCGGTGACCGGTATCCTCATAGGTTATTGCGCCAGCTTTGTTCATTTTGGGAGCAACACTCGCCCACAAGTTACCCGCCAGCGTAAGCGAAAAGACCGACGAGAAATCTTCTGGATGCACCTCGATGCTGTTCAGGAAGTTGTGCAGGATGGTTTTTTCGCGGTGGAACAGCAGGCGAAGCACCAGCGGGTTCTGTGACCAATTCAGCAGCCAGTCCAAAGCTTCAGGATACGGCATGGAAAGCATTTTGGTTTGAAAGGGCCTTCTGGCGCGCACTGAAAGCGAGTACAGCAGGTCATCGGGATGACGCAGTTTGGCGAGCACTTTGGATGGGAGTGATTCGTGAGTGAGCGGCGCCGAACGGGGTACGCGTTCTTTGCGAATATCCAGCGACTCGGAATGCCGGTCATCTACATACCCGGTCAGTATGGCAATGGTCGGTTGTTTGAAGTATTCGTTGGGAATCGTAGCGCCGGTGGCGTTCTCTACCTCCAATACCATTTGCATGCTGATGAGCGAATCACCGCCCAGTTCAAAGAAGTTATCATCGATACCGATGTCAGTCACATCCAATAGTTTTTCCCAGATGCCTGTCAGTTGTTTCTCAAGCGCCGTGCGCGGAGCGCGGAAAGGCACCTCTAAGGAGGCACGGGTCAAGGAAGGCATTGGCAGCGCTTTGCGGTCTACCTTGCTGCTGGGTGTCAACGGCAGTTTGTCCAGCGGCAGGATCACAGAAGGGATCATATGCTGCGGCAGGCGTTTTGCCAGGCTGCTTCGTAGATGTCCAGCACTGGCTTTGTGCCCATCTTTGGTGGTGTAATAGGCCACCAGGCGTTTGTTGCCGCTGGGCAGAGGCTGTACGATCACAGCGGCGTCGCTGATGGCGGGGATGCTGCGAAAGGCATGTTCGATGGCTTCCAGCTCGATGGTGAAACCGCGCACCTTGACGCGGAAATCACGCCGCCCCAGAAACGTGACCATGCCGTCCGGCGACAACTTGCCCATGTCGCCGGTGTAGTAGGTTTGCAGGGCAGGGTCCTGGAGGTCAACCACAAAACGGGCGCGGGTCTGTTCAGGATCGTTGAGATAGCCGGCTGCCATGAAGCGGCCGCGTACTGCCAGTTCGCCCTCTTCGCCAAACGGCAGCGGTTGGCGGTCTTCGTCCACTACCAGCACCTCGGTAAAGGGGGGCACAAAGCCGGCGGGATTGCGCTCACCTTCCCAGACGTGATGATGACCGATACGAAAAACCGCGTAATTGCCAGCTTCGCTGGAAGCCAGACGTACGTTGAGGATGCCTTCTTCTGGCAGCAGTGTGAAGATACTTTCGATCTCGCTGCGTGAGAACCCCTCTCCGCCGGTGTCGATCAGGCGCAGGTCAGGCAGCGCGGGCGTGCCGGGGGGCAGGCTGATCAGGCTGCGCATCAACCCGGCTGGTGCGCGCGCGATGGTGATGTGATCATCCGCCAGCCACTGGTAAAAAGCGGTCGGACTGGTCAGACGATCCAGCCGACGGTAAATGGTGACACCATTCATCAGGGCGCCAACGGTTGGTGTGGAGGCCATGGCGAGGGTGATGTCAGAGGTCAGGGTGATACGGTCAGAGGGTGTGAACCCCAGTCCTGTGTTTGAAAGGTAGGAAGTCAGCAAACCCATGGCATGTGTGCGGATCACCCCGCGGGGTTTGCCGGTGGAACCGGAGGTGAAGGTCACCATCTGCTGGGCACGATAGGGCATCTGTGAGGGGACGCAGTCACCGCCATCAACTGCCAATTCGTCGAGTGAAACGATATGACACTCAGGCAGGTTGGCAGAAATGCGTTGGGCGAATGACAGCAGGTCACGGGTGGTGATCAGGGCTTTAATGGGATAATCCTGCAGATATTGGCGGATCTGCTGCTCATCGTGATCGTGCCCTAACGGAAAGAAGAAATGGCCTGCCATGGCAATGCCCATTATCGCCTGCAACTCACGCCAGTCAGGCTTGAGCAGGGTGGCGGTCAACTGTTGTTCACGGGAGCATCCATTGCCGAGAAGTTGCTGCAGATGGGCAGCCAGCGACAGGCTTGCCTTCCATAACTGCTGGTAACTCACCTGGTCATTCTGATCGCAGTAGGCGGGATGGTCGGATGGAAGGTGGTTAACCACCTTTTGGAAGCGATCGCCTAAGGATTTGTATAATTCTTCTTCCTGGAAGGGGATGGCGGGGATTGTCATTGGTATCAAGGAGCCTTATTCTGGTGCATAACATTTCTCATTGTATCAAACTTGATGATGGCTCGGAAGGTGATATGTTAAAATGCAAGCATGAAACCAATCGTGCGGGAAGTTACGGGTTGTGAAGCGATGACACGGCGGGAGAAACGATGAAACAGCCCGCCGTTACCGTCATCATTCCCAACTACAACAATGCGGCCGTCATCCGCCGCGCAATTGACAGCGTGTTGGCGCAGAACTTCACTGACTTTGAACTGCTGGTGTTGGACGATGCTTCCACGGATGAGAGCGTTGAGGTGGTCAGGGGTTATGAAGACCCACGGCTGCGGCTGCTGGTGAATGAGGAAAATGTCGGTGTGGCTGGGGTGTGGAACCGCGCCGTCAGAGAAGCCCGGGGAGCTTGGGTTGCTCTGCTGGATTCTGATGATAGTTGGGAACCAGACAAGTTGGTGCGCCAGATGGCATTCCTTAACGAGCATCCCAACCTGGCAGGCTGCACCTGCGGCTACCGCCATGTGCGCCTGGATGGCATACAGATTGTGATGCCCAGGGAGAAGGATACCCGCACGCGACAGGTGCTTTTTCACAATATTCTGCATATTGGCACGACCCTGGTGGTGCGCAGGGAGGTTTTTGAGGAGATCGGCTGGTTCGATGAAACCTTGCGGCGAGGCCAGGATACAGACTTGTTGCTGCGCTTGCTGGAGAAGGAACAACTGGCAGTCGTGCCGGAGGCATTGGCAAGCGTATATCAGCACACCCAGCGCTCTGCGGATGCC
>DSBE01000220.1 GCA_011053085.1 Chloroflexota bacterium | reverse complement strand
TTAGTATACAGGAACAAACGTTCTATGTCAATTATTTGCGAACGAAATTTCTGATTTGTGAAATACATTGCATATATTGACAGGTATTTGATTCAAAAATGGCTTGGGAGCGTGTGTAAGTGGGGGCCATGGAAGATGAAGTTTTAGAATTATCTGAAACCAAGTTGTGATTTGTTTTGCTTGACTGCAAACAAGGTTATAATAGTTTGAATGTATCACGCTTTGAGGAGTTTCAACTATGCCAATTTATGAGTATCACTGCCAGGAATGTGGAAAAGAGTTCGAAAAACGTATGTCATTCGCCCAGTCAGATGAGATCCCTGTTTGTCCTTTCTGCGAAAGCGAAAAGACGAACAAGAAACTCTCTCTGTTCTGTGCGCCAGGGGTGTCTGGCGGTAATGGCGGCGGTTGCGCCAGTTGCGCGGGCGGTTCCTGCAGCACATGCGGCGGTTGATGAACTTGACTGGTGGGGGGGGATAGAAAGTTGATGGATGTGTGATGGTTTATGTCGAATCTTGTTGTTTTGTACGGCCCTCCTGAAACAGGCAAAACCAGTTATCTTGAACAACTGGTTCAGTATTACCATACCCTGGGGTTGGAGGTGCGTGGGTTGGTTTCACCAGCTATCCTTTATGAGAATATCAAAACCGGTATACGTGCGAAAGATATTTCTACCGGTGAAACCCGTTTTTTGGCAGCCAAGCGCCCGGTGCCGTTGACCGATACCAACAAATTGGGTTATGTCTTCAACGAACAAACTGTAGCGTGGGGCAACGAGGTGCTCTCATCCAGTGTGCCAACCGAAGTGCTGATTATTGATGAGATTGGGCCGCTCGAACTAAAATTGAACAAGGGGTGGACCAATGCGCTAAATTGTATTCGCGAGCGCAGTTATCAACTGGCGATCGTGGTGCTGCGGGAGTCGCTCCATGACGAGGTTCGGAACAAATGGCCGGTGGCTGAATGGCTACTGTTTCAACGGGGGATGAAGTTTAACCGCTTTGACCGCTATTTTCACGAAACCAGAACCTGACGGAGGCGTTGTTAATGCAAGACAATAGTCAGCATGAAGTGATTCGATCGGCAAGCTTGCTGAATCCTGCTTTATTAACAATCAACCACAAAGATCGAGAGGTTTTAATAAGGCTGGCGGAGACCTATCAACAATTTGTTGATGCCCCCCTTGAAATCGATAAACAAAACCTGCAGCGACGCAAGAATAACCTGGATTGGGTGCGGCCCCTGGTGATTTGTTTTCCAGAGATAAGTTGGCGTGAGATCATACGGGATGAGGATTTGGATTGCGAGGGTGAGATTGCCCGCAGGTGGGAGCGAGACCTGCGGCAGTTGATTTTTACGGCAGAGACGGGCTCGGATGAATGCCTTCCAGACAGTTTTACTATCGGTTTTGTACATGGCGGTTTGGAGTGGGGCATCCATATGCATCAGATCGGCGATCTGCACGCGGGTTCTTATCGCTGGGAAGCACCTATCCAAAAACCAGAAGATATCAAAAACATGAATCTGCCTACCATGGAAGTTGATTTTACCGGCTCTGATGTTCTTCTTGCTCTGGCAGAAGATGTGTTCGCTGGTATTCTGCCTGTGAAGCGCAAAGAAGCCTGGTTCTGGACCACCGGGCTGACGCAAACCTTTATTCATCTGCGCGGGTTGGAACAGATGATGTTTGATATGATGGACAATCCTGCCTTAGTACATGCATTAATGGCTTTGTTGGCAGATGGCACAGGCATGTTTTTGGATGAATTGGAGAAAAAGGGGCTTTTGTTTCCTAACTGGGATATTGCCT
This sequence comes from Chloroflexota bacterium, assembly GCA_011053085.1. GTDB lineage: Bacteria > Chloroflexota > Anaerolineae > Anaerolineales > Anaerolineaceae > SpSt-1165. The sequence goes on along the minus strand of DSBE01000220.1, from coordinate 2,967 downwards.
ATTGCGGTTCAGGCGGACTGGGGTTAACCGATGCTCTGCCACAGCAGGATTATGCTGGAATTGTCAGGCTACGCGATCAATGGGGATTTTCAGAGAGTCAGGAGACAGTGGGGGTCTCGCCGCGTATGTTTGCTGAATTCATCCTGCCATATCAGATGCCATTGATGGAAAAATTCGGCCTCACCTATTATGGCTGCTGCGAACCGGTGGATCAACGCTGGAAGTATTTGAACTCGATACCTAATCTACGGCGGGTTTCGGTTTCACCATGGTCAGACCGTAAGAAAATGGCGGACTATTTGGGGCAGGAGTATGTGTTTTGCCTGAAGCCAAATCCGGCATTTTTGGCCTTTGATCATTTTCCTGAAGAAGAAATCAGACAGTATGTGCGTGAAACTCTGGCGATTGCCGGTGAGTGCCATTTAGAGTTCATTTTAAAAGATGTCACAACGGTCAGGCAACAACCAGACAGGATCAAGCGATGGGTGAGAATCGTCAAAGAAGAAATTCTGGGTTGAAAGCTGTTAAATACCTGCCAGATTCAATAAATCGGCCATTAAACCTAAGGCGGTGATTTCAGCGCCAGCGCCGGCACCAGCGATCATGAGCGGTATGTGATTGTGCACGCGCGAGTGGATCATAAGTTTGTTGGCGGTGTTGTCAAGTAGTCCATATTCGCTGTCACGCGCAACCGCCTTCAACTGGCAGAAGCCTCCATTCGGATTGACAGCAGACACGTAGCGCAGTGTCATAGATTCAGCCATGGCTTGTTGGCGTAATTGCTGGGTGTATCCATTCAAGCGCTTGAGTCGTTGAAAGAACTGGTCTTTGGTGTAAGCATGGAATTCCTCGGGGTAGAGACTTTCCACCTCTATATCGTCGAGTTCCAATGGCCAGCCGACGGTGCGTGCCATTATGAGGGCTTTTCGGGCTGTATCCATCCCGTTGAGGTCGTCACGCGGATCAGGTTCTGTGTATCCTAACATATGTGCGTTTTCGATGGCCTGGGCGTAGGAAAGGTCTTGTTCCAGCGCAGAGAAAATATAATTCAAAGTGCCGCTCAGGCAGCCCTCGATATACTCGACATCATCAAAACCACTCACCAGGTTTCGTAACGCCGCAATGACAGGCGTTCCTGCGCACACCGTTGATTCATACCCCACATTTGCGGAAGAATAGAATGGCTCAGCGACCGGCCAGGGTTGGATCAGGTTGTTTTTGTTACACATCACCAACGAACAACCTTTTTTCAATCCCTTTAATAGCACAGGATAGAGGGCTTGGGCATTACTGGTGTCGATCAGGATGGTATTCAGGTCAAAGTGTTGGGCAATGGCAGCCGTGTTGTTTGATTCGGGGAGTGTCCGTAAGGGGGCTCCTTCGTTCTTTGCATTGATGAGTTTCTGCAGTTGTTCGGGTGTAAACCCGGCAGCATTGTGAACATAGCCGGAACTATCAACAATGGCTGTAATGCGCAAGGGCAGATAATATCTGTCTATGGCATTCACCAGCTGTTCACAAAGTGCTTGACCGATCTTGCCGGGTCCGAAAAGGATGATATCTTTTTTGTCTGTCATGCCAATCCCTGCGTGATTCATTCTTGTTCCGTGTATGTATTCTAACACTGACTTTGGGTTTAGAAAATAGGTGCTTCTGATAGCGAGTAGCGTGGTAGAATATTTTGAAATTCACCAATCAATCGAAGGGACCAACCATGGAAAAGGTATCGCAGACTGCGAATAATACGTCGCAAAAAATTAAGACATTGTTAGCACTTGCCTTTGGTTACTTTATTGATCAGGGCGAGGGGCAGGCGATGTCTGTTCTCTTTCCTGTGCTTCAGAAACTTTGGGGGCTTTCGTATAGCAACCTGGGGTTGATCGGCACCATCCGCAGTTTGCTGCAGGCGCTCAGCTCGCCTTTTTGGGGGTTTGCGGCGGATCGAATGTCACGCAAGAAGGTAATTATCTTCGGTACAGGCATCTGGGGCATCTGGACTGCGGTATGCGGTTTGACCCAGAATTTCGGGCAGCTGCTGGTGATTCGGGCAATTTCGGGATTGGGTCTGGGTTGTCTATTACCGGCCACTTTTTCATTGATGTCAGATATGTTCCCACCCAAACAGCGAGGAAAAGCACTGGGAATCATGGAAGCCATTGGTGTGTTGGGTATTATCATTGGTACAGTTGCCTTGGGTATGTTGGCGACAGAGACCTTGTGGCGGTATGGTTTCTTTCTTTTGGGCGGCATGAGTGTTCTTACTGGCCTGGTGGTATGGATCCTGGTTAAGGAGCCTGTGCGAGGCGCGGCGGAACCTGAGTTGAAGGGCATCATCACGGAAGAAGCTGCCAGTAAATACCGTGCGCAATTCAAAGATGTGTTCCGTGTTCTGCGCATTCCCACCATCTGGGTAGCAATCTTGCAGGGTCTGGCGGGAACCATGCCCTGGGTGGTGATGGGGTTGTATTTCATCACCTGGTTAGAAAATGACCGCGGCTTGCCTGTGCAAACGGCCTCGATTGTCTTTGCGGCGATTGTGCTGGGCACAGCCGCCAGCAACGTGATCGGCGGTTTTTTGGGAGATTGGGCAGAAAGCAAAAGCCCTAAATACGGACGTGTGGTGGTCGGACAGGTCTCCATTGTGGCCGGTATTCCGATGTCTTATGTGCTGCTCACCCAAACTGAGGGTTGGCCTTTGGGATGGTTCATGGTGTGGTGTTTGTTGACGGCTTTGTTGATCAGCTGGCCGGGAAAAGGCGCCAAAGAACCGATGATGCAGGGCGCTGTTCCACCAGAGTTACGCTCCACGGCTTTTGCGATGACAACTTTTGTGGAAAGCGGATTCGCAGCGCTGGTTGCCTTGTTCGCCGGCCAGCTGGCCGATCGAATTGGGTTGACGGAGGCGATGGTGTGGACTATCCCGGTTCCGTGGGTCATCTGCGCGCTATTCTTTACCCTGTTCTATTG
>DSBE01000381.1 GCA_011053085.1 Chloroflexota bacterium | reverse complement strand
GTCGCTGTCGGCTTCGCTGTGTTCACACTCCAACATCACCCAGAAGGGCTCCTCGCGCCATTGCCTGCCATCAGGCAGCACATCGTCCAGCTGCCGCAGCAGCCGTGCGATGGTTTGCTGGCGGTGCAGGCGGTCTTCCATGATGATCATCTCTTTGAGCGTGATCAGCGAAAGGGAGGGTTGTTGTTTCAGCACTATTTGTGAATTCACCGTTGAGGTGCTCGACTGCCACTGCAGGCGGTTGCTGCGCAGCCACGCCAGGCGTTCCTGCACCTCCTGCTGCTGGTCACGCAGGCGCGCTTCCTGTTCCCCCAGCATCTCCGCCAGCTCCTCAGGGCTGTTCTGCGCCAGCAAATGGCTGACACTCTCCAACGAGAAGCCCATTAACTTGAACAGCATGATCTCGTTGAGACGCTGTAGCTGATTGAGCTCATAGTAGCGGTAGCCGGAGTAGTGATCGACCCTGGCGGGCTTGAGCAGCGCGAGGCGGTCATAGTGACGCAAGGTCTTGATGCTGACGCCGCCCAGTTTTGCGAATTCACCGATCTTGATCATTTCGTTTTCTTCCTGCCAAACAATAGGGTTGTGGTTTGATGCACATCATGGCTATAGGATACAACCTGCCCCAGGGGGAGAGTCAAGGATTTGCCAAAGAAATGGCAGGTTTTGACAGGTTTTTGTTGGGTCTGTGTTCATTATCCGCGCATTGCTTATAGAATTCTTATAGCAACTGCCGTATAATCATAAGATACATTGTTTCAAAATCCGCCAAAGCTGCCGCCGATTCCCCGCACAAATTCACCTATTATTCCTTATTATAAGCCGCGGGCAGGCTGGCAGGGCAATAGAACCTTAAAACCATCGGATTTGTTTTGAAAGGAATTATTCATGAGTATTGATTTTATTTTCCGATTGTTGGGTGCCATTGTGTTTTGCATTTTGGGTATTAATCTTGGCACCAACCTGGGCACGGTCGCCAACCTCGGTCCAACCGGCGCGGCATTAACCGCGGAGCAATATGCCTTTACGCTGGGATTGGGCGGGGTGTTGATCGGCCTGCTATTAACCCCCTACATCACCACGGTGCCGGTGCGCGCACTGAGCAAGATGCTGCTGCGTATCTCGGCGCAAAAGTTATTTTCCGCGCTGGTAGGTCTGGTGGTGGGGCTGATCATCGGGGCGCTGCTTTCGATCCCCTTCGCGCTGCTGCCTTCGCCCTTCAATAATATCCTGCCGTTCGCGTCGGTGGTGTTTTTCGTATATATCGGCATCACGGTGTTTACCACGCGTGAAAACGATATCTTCAACCTGTTGAAATCCATCAACGGCGGCAGCACCCTGCGCAGTAACCTGGATTCTCAAACCGTTGACCGGCGTAAGATCCTGTTAGATACCAGCGTGATCATCGACGGGCGCATTGCCGATATTGCCCGCACCGGTTTTCTGCCGGGCAAGTTGATCGTGCCGCACTTTGTGCTGACCGAGTTGCAATATATCGCCGATTCCCCGGATGCCTTGCGGCGCCAGCGTGGACGGCGCGGCATGGAGGTGTTAGCCACCATGCAGAAGGAACCCAAGATCCCGGTGCAGATCACGGATGTGGAGGTGGACGGTACCACGGAAGTGGATGACAAACTGGTCATTCTGGCGCGGCAGATGCACTGCCCGATCCTGACCAATGACTACAACCTCAACCGAGTGGCAGAACTGCAGGGGGTGACGGTGCTGAACGTCAATGAGCTTGCCAATGCTGTCAAATCTGTAATGCTGCCGGGTGAATTGATGAATGTCAAGGTCATCCAGGAAGGCAAAGAAGTTGACCAGGGTATCGGTTATCTGGATGACGGCACGATGGTGGTGGTGGAAGACGGCAAGCATCATCTGAACAGGAACATCGAAGTGGAAGTGACCAAGGTGCTGCAAACTGCCGCCGGACGCATGGTGTTCGCGCGCCCGCAGAACGGACAAAACAGCAACCAACCCTATCGCCATTGACAGTGTATATAAAACCGCTGCTGTAGTTGGTTATAATTGAAGCGATAGAAACATCCAGTGAGGAAGACGCATGAGTTTACGCCTGTATAGTACGCTTACCCGCAAAAAAGAAGATTTTGAAACCATCGAACCCGGCAAGGTGCGGATGTATGTGTGCGGCCCCACGGTGTATGACAAAGCTCACATCGGGCATGCCATGTCTGCGATCGTGTTCGATATCGTGCGGCGTTATTTGATGTATCGCGGCTACGAAGTGACCTATGTCATGAACTTCACCGATGTGGATGACAAGATCATCAAGCGCGCCAACGAAAGCGGGGAAGACTCCTTCCAACTGGGTGAGCGCCTGATCGCCGATTATCAGCAAAACCTGGTTGACCTGAACGTACTGCCCGCCAGCATTCACCCGCGTGCCACGCAGGAGATCGATGGGATCATCGCCATGATCGAAGAATTGATTGCCAAAGGTGCCGCCTATCACGCCAACGGCGACGTTTACTTTCGGGTGGACAAGGACGATGATTACGGCAAACTTGCGCACCGCAACCTGGACGACATGCAGGCAGGCGCGCGCATTGAAGTGAACCCGCACAAAGAGAACCCCATGGACTTTGCCTTGTGGAAAACCGCCAAACCCGGCGAACCCGCCTGGGACAGCCCCTGGGGCAAAGGCCGCCCGGGCTGGCATATCGAATGTTCGGCCATGAACCGCCGCCATCTGGGCGACCAGATCGACATCCACGGCGGGGGCAATGACCTGATCTTTCCGCATCATGAGAACGAGATTGCCCAGACCGAAACCATAACCGGCAAGCCATTTGCACGCTACTGGATGCACAACGGCATGCTGCAATTGAATGGCGAGGCCATGTCGAAGTCGACCGGCAACATGATCCGCATCGAAGAATTTTTGGCAGAACATGACGCGGATGTGATGCGCATGATGATTCTGAACGCATCCTACCGCGGGCCGCTGACCTACACCGATGAGGTGGTGGCGATGGCGGAAAAAGCCATCGAACGCCTCAAATCGGCATTCAAACCGGCACTGCCTGGCGCGAAAGGCCTGCCTCCTGCCGGTGCAGATGCGTTGACGGCGCAGGGCGAACAAACCCGCGCGAATTTCATCGCCGCCATGGATGATGACATCAACACCGCCGGTGCTTTGGGTCACTTGTTTGAGCTGGTCAAAGCCATCAATGTCACCCGGGATGAAGGTGCGCAGGATGAACAGCTGGCAGACGCGCAAGCCGTGTTGCGCGAACTGACCGAAGTGCTGGGCTTGCGCCTGCAGGATGCTGACAAAGCCGGGCAGGGCGATGCTGCCAAATTCATTGATTTACTGGTGGCATTGCGCAGCGAGGTGCGCGCGCGCAAATTGTTTGACCTCTCGGACAAGATCCGTGGTTCTTTGAAGGAACTGGGCGTGGCCATCGAAGATAGCCGCGAAGGTTCCAGCTGGCATTTTGAATAGGAGTGACGGTGGCACAAGAATGGATTGACGGACGCAACGCGGTTGCGGAAGTGCTGTTGAATCCGCGGCGGCAGGCATTTCAATTGCAGGTGGCACAGGGGGCGCAGATCACCGGACGCCTGGCGGAGATCGTGGAACTGGCACGGCGGAAGAACATTCCCGCCAGTTTCGTGCCGCGCGCCAACCTGGACAAGCGCTTTGGTGAAAAACATCAGGGGGTTGTGCTGGAAGCCAGCGGCTATGTATATGCCGAAATGCCTGATATCTTCGAACGCGCCAAGGAGCGCGGTGAAGCGCTGTTCGTGTTGCTGTTGGATGTGCTGCAGAACCCGCAAAACGTTGGCACTTTGCTGCGCACGGCAGAGGCGGTGGGCGTGCATGGTGTGGTGATCCCGACCGCGCGGACTGCTGAGGTCACGCCCAGCGTGGTCAACGCTTCCAGCGGGGCGACGGAGCATCTGTTGATCGCACGCAGCAACCTGGCGCAGGCGATCACGGAACTGAAAGCACAGGATGTATGGATCGCTGGATTGGATGGCGGCCCGGGATCGCAGCCCATCGCGCAAGCGCGCCTTGACGGGGCGCTGGGGTTGGTGGTTGGCTCTGAAGGCAGCGGGATGCGTGCGCTGACGCGCAAAGCCTGTGATTTTATTGTGGCACTGCCCATGCGCGGGCAGATCGAATCCCTGAACGCGGCCGTGGCGGGGTCTGTGGCGCTGTATCTTGCCTACATGGCGCGCGAAGCCAGGTAAGCGCGTTCAGACCAGTTCCCAGGGCACTTCCTCATACTTTTCAGACGATAACTGGAAAACGCACATCTGCCAGCCGCTCTCGCTTTTGGCGTGCGATGACCAGATGATGTACAGCGCTTCCGGGTAGGCATTCTCCGCCAGGTCGCGCACTGAGGGCATGCCCGGGCCGTGCGGGTGTGAATGATAAACGGCAACCAGGATCAGGTCGTGCTGTTCCATGCGGTAGATAGCATCCACCAGGCTTTGCGCTTCCATGCGGAAGGCATCGGCGCTGTGGAGGACGTTCTCGATGGGGAAATGCAGCAGGGCATTGGACTCGCGCCCGCCCAACAGGCCGCACACTTCTTCTGACGGTACGGATCGAACGTGCGCCAGCATCTCACCGTAGAGATCAAAGGGGAGGAAGAGAAGCGCAGGTATTTTCATGGCAGGAAGCGGTTGATGACAAAGCCGATCAACAGCATGATCACCGCCAGAACACCGGTCTCGATCCACACGCGCCGCAGGGGTTCTTTGCGGATCACGGCTTCGGCTACGTTGACCAGGGCATAACACAGCGCCACCATGATG
>DSBE01000330.1 GCA_011053085.1 Chloroflexota bacterium | reverse complement strand
GCACAGCCATTCAAGAGGATGGTCAAACCTTATTTTTTGTTCCGATGCCTCAACAGGCTTCCACCTTGACTCCGACCATTGAACCAAGCACAATAACACCTGCAGTGCCAACTTTTACCGCAACTTCCTCTGAGATAAAGGAGGAGGATACAGATTCAACGCCAACCCCTGCATTGATTTTTACGCATACGCCCAACCCATATGTAACCGCCACCCCGCAGGCTTCAGATATCCAACATGGAAACATCAACCCGTTAACAGGATTACTGGTTGATGATAGTGCCGTTTTAGACCGTTCGCCTGTCCTTGTAAAAATTTCTAATTTCCCGCGCGAGATCAGACCACAAAGCGGATTGTCAAAGGCAGATATTGTCTTTGAATATTACATTGGGGGATTTATGAACCGGTTTTTGGCTGTGTATTACGGCGATAATGCCGAATGGGCCGGCCCGATTCGTTCCGGCAGGTTGATAGATGCGCAATTAGCTAAAAATTATCAGGGAATTTTGGTGTATGGCGGTGCAGATGAGCGGGTGAATGCTGTAATAACTTCTGAGGAATTTCTGGGCGATAGGGCAATCGATACCCGGTATTTTTCCTCCTGTCCGCCGATATGTGGAACTGACACCCATTCGCTGGAAGGGGTCTATGTTGACACAGCCATGATGTCAGAATGGGCGTTTATGGTGGAAAGTGACCTTCATCAACGCCCAGGCAATATGAATACACTCAATCATAGCGAGGATTTACCCCCGGCAGAAGACCTGGTTGAGGCAACAGAAATCGAAGTCATAACCAGTGTCATTTGCCGATCTAAGTGGATATATGATCCCCTTACAGTCTCTTATTTACGCTGGGAAGAATCAGATGATAGATCAGAGGAATATACTGCGAGTGTTGATGTGGCAGCCAATTTTCTGCAAGTCGACACACAGAATATTCTGATACTGTTTGCGGACTATGTCGTTTACGACGCTATGTTGCATGACATTCGCATTCACTACGCAGATGATGTTATGCCCGCAATCTTTTTTCGGAATGGTTACCAGTTCAAAGGATATTGGTCAGGCTTAAATCCTTCGATGCCGCTGCAATTTTATGATACGGATTTTGCGCCTTACTCACTCGCGCCCGGTAAAGCCTGGATTGTATTTGTAACGCCAGATTCTGAAATTATATCTTCAGATGCTCCTGGAACCTGGCGGGTTAATTTTGCCAGACCATGAAAATTGAACCTTATCGATAATCGTAATGAATGGTGTTATACTGTTTGGAGGTAAAACAATGACGAGAACTTCTTATGCGTGCACTGGTAATTTCTGATATTCATGGCAATGTAGTTGCCTTAAGAGCAGTCCTCCGGGCTGCCAAAGAAATTGGTTATGATATGGTCTACTGTCTTGGTGATCTGGTCGGTTATGGCCCGGAGCCTGACGAATGTGTTTCAAGGATTCGGGAATTACCGGGATTAACCTGCGTTATGGGTAACCATGACGCAGCGGTATCTGGCTATATTTCTATAGATAGTTTCAATCAAGATGCCCAGGAGTCTGTACACTGGGTAGTAGAGCACATGGGTGCTGAAAACTTGCAATTCTTGAACCATCTGCCTGATTTGATGGTAAAGGACGGGGGAACGATCACTCATGGCAGCCCGCGGAATCCGATTTGGGAATATATTTTGGATTCGTATACAGCACGCATGAATTATGAATTCTTTGAGACACAATTCTGTTTTATAGGGCATTCTCACCAGCCTATTGTTTTTCGGTACCGGCAGATGGATGGCATATTACCCAACTGGTACATTCCGATTAATGGCGAGATATTCGAATTTACGGATGAACGGGTGATTTTGAATCCAGGCTCGGTGGGGCAACCAAGGGACCGAGACCCCAGGGCTTCCTTTGGTATCTTCGATTTGTCGCAGTTAACCTGGACAGTTCACCGGGTAACATACAACATCGAAAAAGTCCAGAAACAAATTGAAGAGTCAGGTTTGCCTGAACGAAATGCGATCCGTTTGTCCGAAGGCTGGTAAGGGGAACTTGTTGTTCGGAATTTCCGTCTTAGTAGAAATTCAACAATTCAGGATTCGGAGGAAATAGTGATGAAGAAAAAATTTTGGATCACCATCAGTATGGCAGTTGTCTTGTTTGCTTTATTGGGGTGTGCGGCAGCAAAATCAGCGGAGATGACAGTAAGTGAAGAAGCATTTGATGATTCCGCCAGGTATGGGCTGGATGCGCCAGCGATAGCAGTAAATTTCAGTGGGGAAAGCGATGTTTACCCACAAGAAAAACCAATGGAGGATGCCAGCTTTTCATCGGATGGCACTGAGACGCAACAAGAGCGCATTGTTTTGAAGAATGCCAACCTGACTATCAAGGTCGAAGATCCGGCTGAGGTTATAAATCGCATCGCTTTTCTGGCAGAACGCAGAGGCGGGTTTGTGGTTTCGTCCAGCACCTACCAATCGTACTATTATGATGCCGAGAAACAACTCACCCAGGGATATATTCAGGTTCGCGTGCCTGCAGAAGATCTGAATGCTGCCCTGGATGAAATCCGGGGGTATACCACCGAGCCCAAATTTGACGTCAGTTCTGAAAACATCAGCGGTCAGGACGTTACCAGCGAATACACCAATTTAGAATCCAGATTGCGCAACCTGGAAGATGCAGAAGAACAATTAAGAGGTTTCCTTGAAGACGCCGAAGATACCGAGGCGGTTTTAAAGGTTTACAATCAGCTAAAAGGTGTCAACGAAGAAATTGAGATCATCAAAGGCCAGCTGAAGTACTACAGTGAGTCAGCCGCCATGTCATCGATCTATGTGGAAGTGCTGCCCAAATACAAAGTCACCGAGATTCAAATCGGTGGATGGAACCCCCAAGGGGTAGCAAAACAGGCCATTCAACGCCTGATCAATACATCGCAGACCATCGTCAATGCTTTTATATGGATCGCATTATTCATCCTGCCGGTGCTGGTTTTACTGGCGTTGCCGGTTGTGATCTTTGTGCTGATTCTGAGGGCATTGATCCGTCGCCGCAAGAAAGTGAAGGATGTAAAACCGCCCAAAGCAGATGAGGTTTAATTGAGAGAAAAAGAGGGCTGGCAAAAAATGCCAGCCCTCTTTTTCATGAGTTTAGTTTGCTTTTCAACCAATCGATCATCTGCTGGGGCATGTAGGGTTTCAGAAAGAATTGGTCAGCCCCAGATGATATACATGCGTTTTGCAGATTAACGCCTGATGCCATGATGATTATGGGTTGATCTATGGTGTTGTCATTTCGGATGGCTGACGTAAGGTCAATTCCATTGAATTTCTTGAGATGGACATCGATTAATAACGCTTGCGGTTGAAGATTCTTAACCAACTGCAGGGCTTCATTAACACTGGTTGGCTCAATAGCAAGGGTACTATATCCCTCTAATTGGAATAGAGTCTCAAGCAGTGAGCGCATTGTGATGTCATCTTCTACGAGAAAAATAGTTTTGGACGCCATAGAATTCCACCAAGAGTTATTATCTGTGGTGAATTATACAGCAGTTCGCGTCTTGATTCTTTTTTATCTCGGATTCTTCCGATTTAGGGATGAATTTCAGGGTGTGCTGTCCAAAGGAGATCGACCTTTTCAGACAAAGTCAACACCTTTTTGTCTTTTTGATAGGCAAAAAAATGTGCTTCATCAAACTGCCAGCGATCATAGTTCATGGTTTTGGATTGTGTCCCGATCGGAGCACCTGAGGGGGTGGTCTGATGGATCAAACAACGGTCGCGAATCAAACCTTTGGGCAATGACGGAGGTCCCTGGTGTTCTTCGCCAGAGCGGAGATAATGAGCGATCCACCAATCAAAACGATTCAGCCAGGCAGGTGGGTGTCCTTTGCCGGTGATGTGCTCGTCAATGAAAGAAGCCCGGCTATAGAATATGGGTTTCTGCGAGGTAACATTCTCAACGATCGCGGCACACTCCAACAACACAGCGGCAATCTCATCCGCGGGTTGGTTGTGGGCGAGCTCGATATCAAGAACCAGGGGCAGCTCGCCAAAGTCATCCCCGACAACCTTTAGGAAATTGTCCATTTGTTGTTTGGCTGAAACGCCAGGGTAGACGACATGATAGGCGGCCCGAGCAATGCCGATGCGGTGGGCTTCTGACCAGTTGCGGTTAAACCATCCATCCATATAAGCCCAGCTGATGGTGGCGCGAATGCCTGCAAATTGAACTTTGGGCTCATAAATGGCAACGGCATCCCAATTGATGCTGCCTTGCCAGCGTGACACGTCGATTCCAAACGGTTTCGTTGACATAGATACACCTCTATCGTAATGAATTGTAACTAATTATGCAATTTTTATGCCGGGTCAAGCACCATTCTTTTGTGTGGCATTTTTACAAATACAATTGAAATCAAAGCGGTAATGAGGGCGAAAACAGCCGCCAGTACAAAGGTGGTTTGATACGAGAAGCCATCAGCTATCCAACCTCCCAGCAATTGAGCGACAAGGGTGGAAGGAGCAATAAGTGTATTTACAAGCCCAATATAAACGGGACGCGTCTGGTTGTCGCCAAATTCAAGGCTGAAGGCAAGAAACACGCTCCAAAAGGACCCGTGAATGATTCCGGTAAGAATGAAAACGATGTAGAAGAAGGCAAGCGATTGGGCAAAAAAGGCAAGCAAAGGCACAATCGCCATGATGACAAAACACAGCACCAGGGCGAACTTTCTGCCAACATGATCAGATATCCAACCCAATAACAGGCCAGAAATCACCGTGGAAATGAACAAT
>DSBE01000273.1 GCA_011053085.1 Chloroflexota bacterium | reverse complement strand
GTTCCCGCCAGTCCGTGCCTTTCTTCAGCAGGATCCAGTAGCCATTCTTACCGGCGCGTGTGTCCATTCCCAACACCGGCAGGTCACGCTTCTTCTGGTTCTCCGGCAGCGGTGGGAACCGCAGCGCGATGCGATCATCTTCCATGGCGATGCTTGACAGTCCGGCTTCTTCCGCCAGCAACTTTACGCGCATTTGATAGAACAGGTTCCGGGTTTCTTCCGGCAGCTCCCCAAAGCGATCGCTAAATTCTTCCATCATCTCACTGATCGATTGCTGGTCTTCCAGATCAGCAATACGCTGATACAACTTCAAACGCAGGTCTTGTTTGGGGACATAGGTGGCGGTAATGCCAACCGGCAGCGGCAGTTCCACCGACACCGGCATGGCAATTTCCTTGATGCGCGGCAGACTGCCCGGCGGCAGGCTGAAAGCACCATCTTGACGCAACTGGTGGACCGCCTGTGCCAGCATGCGGGTATAGAGATGAAAACCCACGGTCTGGATACTGCCATGCTGGCGGGTGCCCAGTAACTCACCCGCCCCGCGCATTTCCAGGTCGCGCATGGCAATGGAATAACCTGCCCCCAACTGGGTATTCTCCGCAATCACTTCCATGCGCTCCAGTCCTTCCGGGGTGGGTGTTTTGGTGCGATGGCGGAAGAAATAGGCATATGCGCGCTGCGCACCGCGCCCGACCCGTCCGCGCAACTGATATAACTGTGCCAGCCCGAAGGTATCCGCGCGGTCAACGATCAAAGTGTTGGCGTTAGGGATGTCAAGCCCGGATTCGATGATGGAAGTGCACAGCAACACGTCGATATCGCCATACGTGAAACGATGCATGACATCTGACAGTTCTGCCTCCGGCATCTGCCCATGGCCGATGTCAATACGCGCCTCAGGCACCAAATTGCTCAAATAGCGGTACATACCGTCAATGGTCATCACGCGGTTATGTACAAAAAAGATTTGTCCACCACGTTCTAATTCCCGCAATATCGCCTGCCGGATTATGCGGTCTGAAGACGGCCCAATATGGGTGATGATCGGAAGACGCTCTTGCGGCGGGGTGTTGATGGTGGAAATGTCACGCGCGCCGGTCAACGCCATGTACAGGGTGCGCGGGATGGGTGTGGCAGTCAGCGTCAGCACATCCAACTCTGTCCGCATCTTTTTGAAATATTCTTTGTGCGCCACGCCGAAACGCTGTTCTTCATCAATGATCAACAAACCCAGGTCTTTGAATAGCACATCACCCTGCAATAAGCGATGGGTGCCAATCACGATGTCGACCTCGCCTTTGTACAGTTGATGCAGGATGTGGGTCTGTTCTCGTGGCGTGCGAAAACGCGATAGCATTTCCACTTTCACCGGAAACACCCCCAGGCGTTGAGAAAAGGTGTCAAAATGCTGCTGCGCCAACACGGTCGTGGGCGCCAGCAGCGCTACCTGTTTGCCATCCATCACCGCTTTGAACGCCGCACGCAGTGCTACTTCGGTTTTCCCATACCCTACATCACCGCACAAAAGGCGGTCCATCGGGCGCGGGCGCTCCATATCACGCTTCACTTCCTGAATAGCTTTAATCTGGTCAGGGGTCTCAAAATAGGGGAAACTGGCTTCCAACTCCTGCTGCCAGGGGGTATCATTTGAAAAAGCATAGCCAGGCACCAGCTGGCGGCGGGCATAGATCTCCAGCAGTTCTTCTGCCACCTCCACCAGGCTTTCCTGCACCTTCTGGCGTGATTGTTTCCATTCGCCGCTGCCGACGCGGGCAATCTTGGGTGTGCGCGCATCCGCCCCGATGTAGCGGCTGAGACGGTCTGCCTGGTGAATTGGCACAAATAATTCATCTTCGTTGGCGTATTCGACGCACAAATACTCTCGCTCTACGCCTTCCAGCACTCGCCTGACCAATCCTTTGAATTTTCCGATGCCATGATCGACATGTACAACATAGTCACCGACCGCAAAACCTTCGTAGATGGCTTCTGGTGATACCGGCGTCTCCAACCTGCGGCGGCGGCTGGTCGGGCGTCCCCATCCAAAAATTTCGCCATCAGTATAGAGAAAAACTTTGCCCCCATCATCGCAGGTCAATACCCAGCCTTCATCCAACGAATCATCCCAAAATGTGGGTTCTGTCAAATCAAGTCCCAGATAGCCGGTTTGATCATGCCACAAACCTTGCAAACGGGAAGCCTGGCGCGAAACCACCACACTGGCCTGCCCCTGGTTGGCATGTTCCAGCATGTCATCAATGACCTCCTTCAAACGGCCATTAAAACGTTCACCCGGGGCAAAATGCCGAGACAATTCGCTGTCTTGCTCTGCCGCAGAATAGCCCAGCTCGATTTTTTGCAGGGCTTGCATACGGTCTTCCATCTCGCTCCACGTCAGGTAAGGCCGGGGGAAATCCTCCGGCAACACACCAAGGTCAAGCCCGTCCTGCCGTTCCTTTAACGCCATCAGCTCAACCTCTTCGGTGCGGTCACGCAGCAATTCCTGATCCTCCATGATAATCAACGTGTTTTTCGGCAGAAAATCGAGCACACAGCTAATATCCGGGTGCGCTACCGGGATCTGGAACTCATCAATCTGGTCAAAGGGGATGTCCTGCTTCACCGCTTCAACCGGCAGAACTTCTCGCGCGGGTGTGACCCATACCTGTTCAATTTTTTCGAGGCTGCGCTGGGTGGTGGGATCAAAGCGCCGGATGGAGTCCACCTCGTCACCGAAAAAGTCAAGGCGCAGCGGCATGGGCTCAGAAGGCACCCACACATCCAGGATACCTCCCCGCTGGCTGAAGGTGCCGCGTTCATAGACACTATCCGCCGCTTCATAACCGATGCCGACCCACTGCCGCCGCAGTTCTTCCGGCTGCACACGAGCGCCCTGCCGCAAATTGGTGCTGTTCTTCAAAAAATCTCGTCGACTGAACGTGCGTGCCATGATCGCCCGCAAAGGCGCCATGATAAGCGGCGCCGGCCGGTCATCTTTGTAAAAAGGCAGATGATAGGCTGCCAGGCGTGCAAAGCACACCAGGCGATTTTGGCGCGCACCTGCCCCCCATTCAGCTATTTCGTAGAACAGCGGTGTTGGCGCAGGAAAATGATAGGGCTCCTCTTCCCCCAGCCAGAAGCGTATCTCATCCAATTGATTGACGGTACGGTCAGTGCGGTCTGTAACATACAAAATCGGCCGCTGAAGGTCTTGGTGCAGCAGGGTTAAAACCGGCAGGCGCAGCGAACGCAGCAGTGACAGACTGGCAACATCCTGCCCCTGCCGTATCTGATCCCACAGGGCTTGATAGGCATTGAGCGAATGGATCTCGCCCAGCAAAGTGTCAGTCGGGTTGAACGCTGCCATTGTATTTGTTCATGGTTTTTTCTAAACCTGCATCGATGAATGATATCACCGCATCACGCGCCGTCAAGATGGTGAAATCTGCCAGTTCCTGTTCTCTGGGCAGAAAATTCTCCAGCACGTAATCCTTGGGATCCATTCTGCCGGGTGGGCGATCGATACCGAAACGTATGCGTGCAAATTCTGGTGTGCCCAACTGCTCGATGATCGACAGCACCCCTTTCTGTCCACCCGCCCCACCGCCTGGCCGTATGCGCAGCGTGCCTAACGGCAGATCAAGATCATCATGAATCACCACCAGATTTTCCACAGGCACCCTATAAAACCTTGCCAGGGCAGAAACTGCCTGTCCGGAAAGGTTCATAAAAGTCTGCGGCTTCGCCAGGATAATCTTTTTGCCATCACGTTTGCCTTCGCCGATGATGGCTTTCGACTTCACCTTACCAGGGGTGATACTTAATGCCTCTGAGACCCGGTCAATAACCCGGAAACCCACGTTATGTCGCGTGGCGGCATAACGGCTGCCCGGGTTACCCAGTCCGACAATCAAATATACACCCATAGAAGATTCCCCGATGGGTGCTTTTCTTTTGAATAAATTCATACCATCGTGCTCCTGAATACCTCACGGGGTTTTATTTCTGTTACCGGCGGCGCTGGCGTTTTTTTCTGCGGTTGAATTGTGTGTAGATGTAGAAAAGAACTGCCAGGAAAATGATTACCAACACCGTGTACAGCATACCGCGCAGCATACTCGCCCATAAAGCGGTGCCTGTTTCAGGTTCTTCCGAAATTTCAAAGTCACCTTCCAGCGGGATTTCAGTCGGCACCGGTGTCGGCATAACGCGGTCTTCTTCACTCACCTCAGAATAGTTACGCACCTTCAAATCAGTCGCATAATCATACTGCGGGCGGTCATCTTCAAAAAATACAGTCAGCCTCAGCCGATAATCGCCGTCGGTAATTTGTTGGGTATCCCAGGTGGTCAGGATGCCTTCGGCGATGCGTTCATTAGATTCGTGCAGCAAGAACCAGGTGGTATCGTTGGTGCCGCTCTCATGAGCAAATTCCAGCGCAAACGATTTGAATCCCGCTACATCTGTGTTACCGCGGATCAGCACATTGCCCTGCAAAATAGACCCGTTCACCGGTTCTGTCAACAGCACACGATCTTCTTGCAACGGCGCCAGTCCCGCAACCAACATCGCCATAACCAGCACCGAAATAATCAAAAATAACTTCGACCGATTGTTCATGCAGTTAGTGTAGCATGAAGAAAAATAGAATGCAAAACTGCAATTGCCCTCCTCTTTGACGGAGATTCGTTAACTTAATATAATAACCCCTCTCCAAAAGGCAAAACATCCTCTCATAAACCTTAAATAATGTTAGAATAATAAAAGATGTTGTTTTATTTCAAATTAATCTATTGTATGCTTAGTAT
>DSBE01000146.1 GCA_011053085.1 Chloroflexota bacterium | reverse complement strand
GGAATATGGTGTTTCGATGTCTAATTCGCACACTGTTAATGGCGTAAAGTATGCGCTGGCTTTTGACATTTTTATGTTCAGCCATCCGGAACAAAAGCAAAAAACCAGGGTTTTGATCACAAAAGACCAGTTTAAAAAGCCGGAAGCATTGCAGATGTATGAAGGAAAAGGTGAGCCAGTGGCTATCCAGGATTTCAATGTATTTACCCTGGAGACACAACAATACCGCCTAAATGGCAGCATCATCGAGGCGATCTACTCGGTAGACCAGACCACAGGTGAGACCTATTTACAGCAAATGACCATTGACCTGGTCGCCCACTATCTATAGTCACCGATTAGAAATCAAAAAAGCGCATCATCGATGCGCTTTTTTTGTCGTTACTTTATGTCAACAATTTTGACCGTGTATTGGCCAGTAGGGCTGTCGACGACAACCGCATCGCCAACTTTTTTGTCCAACAAGGCTTTACCAATGGGAGACGAAAAGGATATTCTACCATTGGCAGGATCTGCTTCTTTGGAACCCACAATGGTGTATTCATCTGTTGGGAAATCATCCTCCTGGATGACGACCGTGTTGCCGATGGTAACGATGTTGGTATTCTTCTCCAACTGGTCGATGATTACCACGTTGTTTAGAGTAGCTTCCAATTCCTGAATTCGTCCTTCCAAAAAAGCTTGATCTTCTTTGGCGGATACATAATCGGCGTTTTCTGATAGGTCGCCCATTTGAATGGCGGCACGCAGTCGTTTGGCAATTTCTTCCCGCGCCGGGCCTTTCAGCCTTTCCAATTCTGCTCGTAATTCTTTTTCACCCTGTTTGGTTAAGTATGAAACATCTGCCATAAGAACCACCTTTATTTTTCTATCAGTAATGAACATCAAAGTAATTCTATCACTAAGGGTTGATATCGGGATTAAATATTTTCTGATGTTCATCAATCGCAAAGCGATCTGTCATCCCAGCAATATAGTCACAAACCGTGCGTTCAAGACCTACCTTAGGAATGCGTGTTTGTACGTGTTCAGGCAATATGGTTGGTTTATCTGTAAATTGCTGGAACAAATCTGTGATGATCTTTTCCGCATAGATTTTCGAATAGATGCTCTTTCAGTGCCTGGTTTTGTTGCTCCAAAACGTCATCGTAACCGACAGTATAGGATGTATGCTTTATGATGCTTTCTCGGTTTGTCAGGTTGTGGCGGTTGATGGTAAATTCTGTGTTTTCAAGCAGTTGATGAATTTCGTAGCCGATCAGTTCACGAATGATCTGGTGACGCTGTCGATCGGTCAGTCTATTCTCGGCTGACACGCAGGCATTTTGGATGGCAGTTTGCCAAAGGGCAAGGTGTTTCAATGAGTCTGGTGTCAGCATACCTGAGCGTAGGCCATCATCCAGGTCATGTGCGGTGTAAGCGAGGGAATCTGCCACATCAGCGATCTGGGCTTCGATATGCCCCTGTGTAGTTTCGGTCTCATCACTATCCGCTTTTGACTTATGTTTGGTGATGCCTTCCAGGGTCTCATGGGTGAGGTTAAGGCCTTCAAAATCGGGGTATCTCTGTTCCAATTTTGTAACAACCCGGTAAGTTTGCTGATTGTGTTCAAATCCGCCATGAGCGGCCATGAGTTGATCTAAGATTTCTTCACCCGCGTGACCGAAAGGCGGATGGCCGATATCGTGCACCAGGCAGATAGCTTCAGTCAGGTCAACATTTGCGGCCAAACCTAAGGCAATCGATCTACCGATTTGGGCTACCTCAAGGGTGTGAGTGAGTCTTGTCCGGTAATGATCTCCCTCATAATTGATGAACACCTGTGTTTTGTATTCCAACCGGCGAAACGCTGTGGTGTGTAGAATGCGGTCCCGGTCACGTTGATATTTAGTGCGATATTTTGGCGGGGATTCATCATACATTCGCCCCTTTGAGGAGGCGCTTAGTGTGGCATAAGGAGCGAGATGTTCACGTTCCCACTGTTCCATTTTCTGTCGAGTGATAAGCATGGTTAGTCAATTTCCTTCAGTGATGGTGGTTCCCACTGCTTGTCCAAGGATAGCTTTGCTGATATTGCCAGCTACGAGCCCTGAAAAAATCTGTATCTCGATACCTGGAAAGCGGTTGACAACGGATATCATTGTTTCTACCTTGCTTAACATACCTCCGGTTACATCTGTGGCAAGGGCAGCACCAAGATGCTTGGCTATTGCCGGAAAGGTTTGTGGTGTTATCTTGTGAATGATGCGTTCTTGTGCGGGAAAGTCCTGCCAAATACCTGGCTCGATACCAGCCAACAATATTTTGCAAGGTTGTAATATATGGAGAAGGTGAAAAAAGATTTCTTCTGTCGAAATGATTGTGCCGCCCAGAATTTCATCGAAAATCACATCTCCATACACAAGCGGTACGAAACTTTGCTTCAAAGCATCCAATATTGGTCCGGTTTCCCAATTCGTAACCTTTTTGCCAGAAGATAAGGCGCCAGAAGATAAGGGGAATGGAATCACAGGCAACCCGGCCTTATGACATTCTTCTACAACGATGAGGTTCAGTTCTCTGGCAGCCTGCCACACCCGGAAAAATCCTTGCCAGCCTTCCTGAGTGTGAACTCCTTCACGGGTTCCGAATTGATGGGCAACCGAATGGCCATAGGAGCCCGAGCCATGGCCAATCACGAGTTGTAGACCGGGAGAATTGATTACTACCGATTTGATTTCGCGGACAGCCTGGCGGATAACATCCAACCGGGGAGTGTTGGGTTTGTCCTTTTCGGTAATTAGCGAACCGCCCAATTTCAGAAAGACAAGTGAGTTTGAAGTTTCATCCATGCCTGAATTGTACTCTGCCTTAGGTGATTGCCGCACGGTCAGTCGCAATAGGGGTGGTCATGATCTGCAATCCCCCTGCATTTTCTAATGAATCACAGACAATGTTTTTTCTCTCCGGGGAACAAAGGGCAATGATGATTCCACCACGGCCTCCGCCTGAGAGTTTGGCCCCCCACGCACCAGCTTTTATAGCCGTGTCAACAAGTCTATCCAGCACGGGGTCTGATACGCCTAAATCGCGCAACGATTGATGGTTTTTGCGCATAGACATACCGGCAAGAGGGAAGTTGCTGCTCTGAAGCGCCTGAACGCCCTCAAGGCAGGTTTCTTCGATTGCAGTAAAAATATTTGTGACAGTTTGAGGTTGATCTGCGAACTTTTGCCTGACATCGGCTACTGTCTCATAGGTGGGGGTTGTGTGTCCGCTGTTGGCAATTACCAGCACTGCTTCGCCGGTGATGGAAAAGGTTTGCAGGGGTTGGTTCTTTTTGAAAATAACTGGTTGTTCAAAACAAACCACAGTATTATCGATGCCAGATGGTGTACCATGGTGGATTTTCTCCACCTCATAGACCATTTCTGAAAGGATCTGCTGTGAAAATTCTATTTGATGAAATTGGAACAGGCCTCGCAGCAGGGAGGCCGTTATAGCCGCACCTGAGCCCATTCCGCTGCTGATTGGAATAGCTGATTCCATGCTGATAGTGATAGGCGGCTGGGCAATGTGTGGATGACGGGTATAGAACAAATTGATGGTGAATTTTATTGGGTGGCTATTAGCAAGGTCTGCATAATCGGCATCAAGATCAATCATCGGCGCAATGATATGCGTATCCAAACTATAATATCTACTGTTAATTCTACTGGTTGCGCGGATGGCGGGCAGTGGGATAGCAGCCGCTGTATAACCATGAACCACAGCATGTTCGCCAAATAATATTACCTTCCCGGGTGCTGAAGCGGATATCATTTGCTTGTTGCTTTAGAGCAGATAGAAAAGGATGATCACAGAAATTCCCCAAAGCAGGAGTGTGATCTGTAGGGGGCGATCTGTCATCAGGATTTCTTCGGGAGCGCCACCCACTCCTTTAAATTCGAGGAGGTAGTTGTAGCGGAAGATTCCATAGACCACAAAAGGCACAGTGAGCAGCATATTAAAGTTGCCACTGACGCTGGGAGCGGATATGGTGTACAGACTATAGGCCATCAGGGTTGCAGATGAAACTATGGTTAAGTACTTGTCAATCAAGTCGATGGAATAACCGCGCAATGATTTTCGATGGTTTTCTGCAGAAAGCTGTAGTGAAACCAGTTCTGCGCGGCGTTTGCCGAAACCGATGTAGAGAGCCAGAAGTCCGGTACACATGTAGAGCCAGGGCGAGAATCGTTCTACTTGAATCAAGGTAACACCGGCGCCAACCCGCAACAGGAACCCTGATGCCAGTACCATGACATCAATAATCGGCTGGTTTTTCAAGAAAGAGGAGTAAGCCAGTTGAATGATCACATAAGTTAGCAGCACCAAGAAAAATGCAGTAGAAAGGAAGAATCCCCCCGTGAGACTGGTTATTCCTAATGAAGCAGAGGCGGTAATCGCGATAGGAATGGGCAGTTTGCCAGAAGCTATGGGGCGGTGTTTTTTGCGAGGATGCTGGCGGTCTGCTTCAATGTCCAACAGGTCATTCATGAGGTAGACAGCGCTGGAAAGCAAACAGAACAGGATCACGCCTGCCAATGTTCGCAATACGCCCTGCCAGTTAAGCAGCTGGCGGTCAAAGATGAGGGCAGCAAAAAGAATGATATTCTTGACCCATTGGTAGGTTCGCATGGAACGCAGGAGTGCCTTAAACATGAGAATATATTATCATTAAACCATGACACAAAAGAACCAACAACACCATAGGAAACTATCTCCGGAGCAGCGAAAATGGCAGACAATAATCGCCTTGATAACGAATTGGTAAAAAGAAATCTTGTCGAGAGCCGTACGC
>DSBE01000078.1 GCA_011053085.1 Chloroflexota bacterium | reverse complement strand
TGGTGTTGACATCAAGCTGGGCGGTGAGATCCCCGAAAATGTCTATGCGGATGTGGTGCGTT
Source organism: Chloroflexota bacterium (assembly GCA_011053085.1). GTDB lineage: Bacteria > Chloroflexota > Anaerolineae > Anaerolineales > Anaerolineaceae > SpSt-1165. The sequence continues at coordinate 4,763 of DSBE01000078.1, read as the reverse complement.
TGCTGCGCAAACAGGGCGTGGATTCTGTCTATGAGATGACGCATGATGAAATGCGCACGGCCCTCAGCGAATTGGATCCGGCTGAGTTCGGCATCTACGCGGAAAGCGCGCAGTTCTTCCTTGATTCGATGGAAGGCGACGAGCGTGTGCGTGAATTGGGCGGTTTGCATGTGATCGGTTCGGAGCGGCATGAAGCCCGCCGCATTGACAACCAGCTGCGCGGCCGTTCTGCGCGCCAGGGCGACCCCGGCTCCTCGCGCTTCTTCCTCTCGATGGAAGATGATCTGATGCGCATTTTCGGCGGTCAGCAGGCCGAAGCTATGTTGAACCGGCTGCGCATGGATGCCAATATCCCCATTGAAATAGGTATGATCGGCAAACTGGTTGAACAATCGCAGACACGTGTGGAAGGCGCCAACTTTGATATGCGCAAGCACCTGCTGGAATACGATGATGTGCTCAACGACCAGCGCAAACGCATCTATGAACAGCGCGACCGGGTGTTCACCAAGCCCAACCTGACCGAGGATGTGCTGGTGATGCTGGAGACCGAGATGCGCGAGCGTGTGCCGCGCGCGCTGACCGATGAAGAAGGCCCCTGGCGTTTGCTGTCGTTCCTGTCACAGATCCAGCCGACCATCACCACCGAAGCATGGGTATATCCCTCCTTCAGCCTGAGTTTGCTGGTGGACCGCCTGAACAAAACACTGGACGGCAAAGGTCACTCCTATGCTGTGTTGAAGCAGGAACTGCTGGCGATTGCCGAAGACAGTCTGAAAGCCGAAGCCGACCATCAACAGGCGGCGCTGGCAAAGCTGGTGGATGAAACCGCCGCGCGCTATGAAGCGCAGCGTGATGAACGCCTGGACGCACTGGAAACCTTCTTTGACAACCTGGATGAGCGCGAAGACCGGCAAAGTGTTGCCGCAAGCACACTGCTGGCTGAGATGGAAGAACTGCTGCACATGAGATTGCGCCTGAGCAACAGCCAGACCCAGCAACTGATCACAGAACCTGACACGGTTCGTGAAGAAATCACAACGCAGCTGGACAAGTATCTGCAAAATGTGTTCATGCGGCGTTTGACCGGCGCTTTGAACCGCCGTCTGGGTGATGTTGAGCTTGCAGCCGACGAGAGCGGCGAGATGGATTTTGACGCCATGCTGGCATCCATCCAGCAATCCGCGCTGGACACGTTCAACCAGCATGCAGAGCGTCTGCTGGGCGAGAACGGCGCAGTGGCGCGCGATTGCGATCAGTTGTTCAGCCGTCTGGCAGAGGAATCATTCGCCGAGCGTGGATTGGTGAACTATCTGCTGATGATGCGCACCGGCCAGCGTATGTCGTTTGACAGCCGCAGCCACAAGCGCGTCACCCAGCAATACACGCGCATGCAATATGCCTTTTTGAGCGCGCAGATGATCGCGGACACTGACGCGGAAAACCTGACCAACAAGGTGCTGACGCATTTGACACGCGGTATCGAGGTGCAGGAACGCATCTGGGGACGGGTCGAATGGACGCAGTTCGTGCAGGCACAGGCAGTGCTCGCACAGATGGACAAACGGCGGCGGGCAGCCCTGCAGGAATATTTTGGCGAAGATTGGTTCCAGGCGCATGCCGGCATGCAGGCGGGCGAATTCGGTGAAGAAGAAGCCGAACAGATCGAAGCTGTTTTGGGTAAATTCCTGTTGAACGAAGTCTATCGGCGTCTGCTGCTTGGGGCGATCACGGATGAGTGGGTTGATTATTTGACCAAGATGGAAGCCCTGCGTGTGCAGGTGATGATGGAATCCTATGGGCAGCGCAACCCGCTGCTGGCGTATAAGAACCAGGCAATCGACCTGTTCCGCGCGCTGCTGAGCGATATCCGCATGCGCGTGATCTCCAACATGTTTTCGGCGCGCCCGGTGCGCGGGCAGGCGGCAGCGGTGGAACGTCCGGCGGTGCAGGCCAGCCAGCCGGCGCAGAAAATCCAGGCGCAGCCTCAGAAGCAATCCTCTGGCCGCCGACGGCACAAGAAACGCTAAATGAAGGCGTGCATCAGTCCGCCAAAGCCGTTTTTAACGGCTGGTTTGTGCATTTTTAATGTAAAAATCATGTAAGAACAGCCATTTCTCTATTGACGCTCTAATACTGGTTGCATACACTATTAAGCATGGAATATCGTGATTACTATAAAGTTTTAGGCGTAGATAGAAAAGCCACCCAGGACGAGATCAAGTCTGCTTATCGTAAGCTGGCGATGAAGTATCACCCTGACCGCAATCAGGGCGACAGCACCGCGGAAAATAAGTTCAAGGACATCAACGAAGCCTATCAGGTGTTGAGCAACGAGGAAAACCGCCAGAAGTATGACCAGCTGGGCAGTTCTTATAAAGACTGGAAACAGCATGGCGGACAGGGCGATTTCAACTGGGGCGATTGGATGCGTCAGGCCAACAGCGCTGGCGGCGGCCGCCCGCAATACACCTATCAGACCAATGTCGGCGATATGGGTGCGTTTTCTGATTTCTTTACGCGCATATTCGGCGCCGGGTTTGCCGGGGGCAACGACCCCTTTGCGGACATGTTCATGCAGGGCAACCCGCAGCAGGCGCAATATGCCATGCCGCCCATCGACCAGCCCATCGAGATTTCGCTGGCAGAAGCTTATTACGGCACTGAACGCGCCTTCATGGTGGGCAACCGCCGCATCAATGTGAAGATCCCGCGCGGTGCCAAAACCGGCACCAAGGTGCGGGTGGCAGGTGCCGGCCCCAACGGACGCGATATTTACCTGCTGGTTACGGTGCTGGATGACGCGGTGTTTGAGCGCGATGGAAATGATCTTACCCGTGATATTGAAGTCGATCTGTATACCGCCATTTTGGGCGGCAGCGAAACGGTCAAGACCATGGATGGCACGGTTGAGTTGAAGATCCCTGCCGGCACCCAGCCGGGCAGCAAGATCCGCCTGAAAGGCAAGGGCATGCCGAAGTTGAAGCACAATGACCAATACGGTGATCTGTATGCGCGCGTCCAGGTGACGTTGCCCAGGCAGCTGACCGCACACCAGAAGAAATTGTTTGAAGAATTGCGCGACGGTTCTGCCTGAACTGCGTAAATAATGCAATCCAAACTTGTGATTGCAAGGAGAAAAATAATGAACAGGAATGGAAAGATTCGTAAAGTGTTGTTTTTGGGGTTAACTGCTGTCACGCTGATGGCGTGCAGCCTGAGCGCTCTGCCGTTTTTGATCGATTCAAGCGTGGTGGAACGCGAAGAAGCGATCAGGGTAGAGGAACTGGGTGAGGAGGTAGTGGAAGAACAGGGGTTAACCCCAACTGAACAGACCCAGCAGCAGATCATCATTGAGTCAATCCCGGGCGGTCTGGCAGACATATATGATGCTGTGGTGCCGGGCGTGGTCTATATTCAGGTGTTCTCACAATTCGGCTCCGGTTCCGGCAGCGGTTTTGTGGTTGACAAAGAAGGCCACATCGTGACCAATTACCATGTGGTGCAGGGGGCAGACACCATCCAGGTAGATTTTAAATCCGGACTGAAGGTATATGCCGAAGTGGTCGGTTTGGATGATGATGCCGACCTGGCCGTGCTTAAGGTGGATGTGCCCGCGGAGGAATTGTTTCCATTGACACTGGGCAGCTCTGCTGACCTGCGCGTGGGTGAAGGCGTGATCGCTATCGGTAATCCCTACGGGCTGGTGGGCACCATCACCTATGGCATTGTTTCTGCCAAGGGGCGCACGCTGGAATCGCTGCGCCAGGCAGATTCGGGTGCTTTTTTCACCACCGGTGACATCATTCAGACGGATGCCAACATCAACCCGGGCAACTCGGGCGGACCGCTGTTGAACCTGCGCGGCGAGGTGGTGGGCGTCAACCGTGCCATCCGCACGGCGGGTGCCACCAACTTTGGCGAACCGATTAACACCGGCATCGGCTTCGCCATCTCCATTGACATTGTCAAACGGGTGGTGCCGGCGTTGATCAGCGAGGGTTTCTTTGAATCACCTTACATCGGTGTGAGCGCATTGGAAAGCCTGAACCTGCTGCAGCAGGAACTGCTGGGGATCACACACAACAATGGCGCTTATATCACCAATGTGGTGCCGGGCAGCCCGGCTGATATCGCTGGTTTAATCGGCGGCAGCAACCAGCCAGTGGAATATCAGGGAGAGACCTTCACCATGCCAGTGGGCGGTGACCTGATCATCGCCATCGACGGCGAGCCGGTGAATGTGTTCGGCGACTTGCTGAGTTACCTGCTGTTGAACAAATCACCGGGTGACACCGTCACCATGACCGTGGTGCGCGGCGGCGAGGAGATTGACATCGAATTGACCCTGGGCAGCCGCGGCGACGTAAGCCAGCAGTAAAAAATAAAAAATCATTATTAGGAGAGGTTGACATTGAAACCAACCTCTCTTTTTTACGTATATTGATAGTGAAGAATGTGAAAAATCAGGAGATTGAATGATGAAGGTTGTCATTGTCACAGGGGCCAACCAGGGTATTGGTTACGCTATGACGCAGCAGTTACTGGCTGATGGTTATCGCATCGCGGCTTTCGACATAGAAGATGATCAGTTGAAGGCTTTGAAAGAGCAATACCCTGATTCCTTACGTGTGTATGTGTGTGATGTGACTGACCGCGAACAGGTCAACGCAGCGGTCGCCGATGTGGCCGGGCAGTGGGGTGGTGTCGATGTGCTGGTCAATAACGCCGTTCTGGCGGTGTTTGAGCCGTTCGAAACGCGC
>DSBE01000370.1 GCA_011053085.1 Chloroflexota bacterium | reverse complement strand
GTCATCACCACTTTGACCGTTTCTTCAGGGGTGAACGCCATTTCGATGTGGTTGTTGAGGCTCTTGCTCATCTTGGCTTCGCCGTCGGTGCCGATGATCTTCGGGAATTCGGTCAGTTTCATTTGCGGCTCGATGAGTACATCGGTGTTGTAACGGTAATTGAACGAGCGCACGGTTTCGCGCGCAAACTCAAGGTGCGACTGCTGGTCGATGCCCACCGGCACTACGGTGGCTTTGTGAAGCAGGATGTCAGCTGACATCAGCACCGGGTAGCCCAGCAAACCGTAATTGACATTGTTGGGGTGATTCTTGACCTCTTCCTTGAAATTAGGAAGTTCGCTGAGTTTACCCAGCGGCGACACCATCGAGAGGTAGGTATGCAGTTCCAGCACCTGCGGCACCTGTGATTGCACGAACAGGATCGATTTTTGCGGGTCGATGCCCGCCGCCAGCCAATCCAGCGCCATTTCCAGTGTGTTCTGGCGGATGTTCTCCGTGGTTTCCATGGTGGTCAGGGCATGCACATCCACGATGCAATAGATGCATTCGTAGTCTGCCTGCAGGGCGACATAATTTTTGATAGCGCCAAAGTAGTTGCCCAGATGCTGCCGTCCGGTGGGGCGTGCGCCCGAAAAAACTCTGCCTTTTTTCTCACTCATTGTCTTTTTCTCCTGTTAAAAAAATAACATTCGTCTCGAAAAAACTCGGGACGAACGATTGAATCGATTTGCTGATCATCATCCGCGGTGCCACCCGCTTTAGCCTGCCGTGTGACAGGCTCACTCTGCGTTGATAACGGGCGCTGCCCCGGCCAAAAACGATTCTGGCAGCTCCGAGCTCCATTCACTGCGGCTGTGCGTGCAGGGTTTTCACCATCACCTGCTCTCTGGGGCGCCAGCACCGCGGTTACTACTTCTCTTCGTCGCTTTTATTCTATGTGTAGGTTAAGTATAGCGGGATTGGGGGTGCTGTCAAGGGAGAGAGGTTCTGTCCTTCCGGCCGACCGCAGCGAGTGCAGGAACCGGAATGGCTGTGTTTTTTCAGGCAATTTTTGCGCGCGGCTTTTCTTTGACCAGCAGCATACTGAGCATACCTGCCGCACCGCAAGCCGCCCAGAAGGCAAATGCCAAAGGTGGATTGATCTCTGCGATGGCATTGCCGGCTGCCGGCATGATGATATTGCCCAGATTGATGAACAAGAACGCAAAACCGGTCGCGGTCGCGGCATAACCCGGTTCCACCCCGTCGGCATTGATCACCATGGCGAGGAACACGGCCATAAAACCGTCACGCACCGCGCCGGCGAACAGCACCGCCGCCCACACCCAGCCGCCGTTAACAAACCCCACCGCACCCATACCGATGGTGGTAATCGCCATCATCAGCAGGGCAATCGGCTTACGGCGGCGTGTTCGGTCAGACAGCAGTGCCAGCGGCAGCGTGAACAGCATGCTGATCAGGTGAAAACCAGCCAGGGCGTTGTCCGCTGCGGCTGCCTGCCAGCCCACTGACCGCAGGTACAGCGGCAGATAACCGAGGAAAGATTGGATAGCGCCGCCCAAACCAAATAACGCCAGTCCCAGGAACCACGAATTGGGCTTGCTGGCGATGTGTAAAAATGACTTCACCAGCGAAGGACGCTTGATCTCATGCTTCGTTTCCTCAGCTGTTGACGCAGGCGCGGCGGGCATCAAGAACCAGGGAAGCACCAGCAGAATCGACACCCCGCCATAGAAGAAAAAGACATTGCGCCAGCCGCCCAGCCAGGGCGACAGCACTGTAGCGCTCAGGGTAGAACTGAGAAAGAATCCCAGCGCCATACCCATCGAGAGAATCCCGCCTGATGCGCCCAGTTGACGATCTGGAAACCACAACCGGCTCAGTTTGAGTCCACTCATCGTGATTAACGGACCTATCAGGCCCATCAAAATAACGCTGAATACGAGGAAAGCAAAGTTATTGGAGAGGCCGCGCAGCCCACCAGCCAGGCCAGCCAGCACAGCGGTTACCTGAAGGACACGCTTGGGGCCAAAACGGTCAATGATACCACCGCCCAGCAGGGCGGACAAAATTGCAGGCAGTGAACCGATGCCCCACACTACCCCCACCTGCACCAGGGACAGGTCCAGATCTGCCGCGATCTCGGCGAACAGCACCGACATACTCATGCCGGGAGCAGCCGCCACCAGCGCGTTGGTAATGCCCGCCAGGGTCAGAACGATCCATTTGGTGCGGTTCTTATCGGTCATAACGGCTGTGGTCATGCGGATATCCTTCACTAACGATTACCGGGTTGATTGTACCCAATTATAGCCCCTTTGAACAATCACACCACCCAACGCAGCAGCGCGATGGTGGCGACGCCTGCCAACACCGGCAGGAACAGGTTGCGCGTTTTCCAGGCGGCCAGTATGGCCGGGATTGCCGCCCACAGATACAGGTTGTCGGCGCGCAGGGCAAGGCTGCCCTCCGGCATCAACAGTGCCGGAAACAGCATAGCAGACAGCACCGCCACCGGCACATACGACAGCCAGCGCGCCAGCAAGGGCGGCAGCGGTTTCTGGCTGAGCAGCCACAGCGGCAGTACCCGCGGCAGGACGGTCACCAGCATCATGCCCACAATGGTGAGGGTGTCGATCAGGTTCTGCGACATGTTGTTTCCTCGACAACCACCGCCACAGTGGCAGCCAGCACCGTGGCCACAATCACATTCCATTGGCGCAACCCGCCCACTGCCAGCGTCAGTGATAGCACTCCGGCCAGCAAGGCGATCAGCAACTGGCGGTGTGATTGCAATTGCATGAAGATCAGTGCGATGAACATGGCGCTCAGTACAAAATCAAGCCCCAGCGGACGCAAGTCACCCAGCAGCGAACCAGCCAGCATGCCCAGCGCGCTTCCGACCACCCACGAAGCCTGTGAGAAGGCATTGCTTATCAAGTAACTGCCTCGTGAGAGCCCCCCTTGGGCAAAAGAACTGCTGTGCAGGGCAAAGGTTTCATCGGTCAATTGCAGGCCGAACAGGGTCAGCTGGGCAGGCGGCCAGGGGCGGTCTGCCTCGCGCAGGTGTGGTGCGATCGCCGCTGACATCAACAGATGGCGCAGATTGACAATGAAGGTGGTGGCAAAGATGGACAGCGGGGGCATGCTTAAACCGATCATGCCCGCGCCGATCAGCTGCGCAGACCCGGCAAAGACAATCACGGACATCAATACCCCATTGAACAGGCTCAACCCGGCTTCTTGCGCCAGCACACCGTAGGCAAAGCCCACCGTCAGGTAGCCCAGCATCACCGGCAGCGCACGCGTGATGCCCTGCAACCAAACATTGCTCTGCTTAACCTGTGCCAATTCCGATTCTTCCATTACCTCTACCTCTAACACGCCATCCACCGATCAATGCGCGAATTTTAACATGGAATCCTGGGAGAAAAGGCAGCAAATTCTGGGTTAATTAAAGAAACCCGGAATCTTATATGAAAGAACAGTAGATCATGCATTTTATGGCAGTAAAACCTCGGTTTGTTCAATAACTGACATCAAGAAACAAGACACAGGATAAAAACAAAGCCTCGTGAGCAGCAGCAATGGATTAACGGCACTGCAGACAGGATCACCAGCCAATGACAGAGCATCGATGTATTAATCGTAGCGGCGGTAGATCTACCGCCGCTACGGAACATCTTTCACTTTCCCTCGAAACTGGTGTGAAAAGGCAGCAAATATCAAGTTTCTTTAAGGAACCCAGGATTTAAATGAAAAGAGCTGCCGCGATTAGCGACAACCCTTTTGCATAATTGGTTTTTCCCGGATGAACCTGCGGTGGGTGGTGGGGCAGGCGGTAATCGCCTGCGGGCGGCGTTGTGCGTCGATGTCTGGCGGTTTTAATGAAGAACTGCGTTGTTGGCTGTGATGGGATTCGTGGGGACAAGGCTGCGTCGATGAAGCGGTGTTGTCCAGTGCAATGTAAAGTAATTTTACTCCCGTCCGCCATGGCATAAGTTAAGAATTTGTCAAGAAACGGCGCGTTTACTTTAGTCTTTCCTCACAAATCGCCTGGTAGCCGCAGTTGGCGCAGCGCGCGGGTTGACCGTGGCTGCGGTGCGGGATCACACTGACCTTATGCTGGCGCATTTCATCCAGCAGTTCTGCCAGTGAATGCTCCAATTCACGTGTGAACGGGATCTGAAAAGCGCGATCCTGATAGCGGATGATGCCGTAAGGCGGACGCTTGCCGAACTGTTCTGCCACCAGCATACAATACGCTGCCAGCTGGTAAATGTGGCTGTCATAGGGTTCATGCGGCGCGCGGCGGCTCTTCACTTCCACCGGAATTACCGCACCACCCTGGCGCACGATGTAATCGGGTTTGCCGCTCAAGCCCAGCACTGCTGAATACAGAGGCGGGACGGTCTCACCACCGCGGCGAGAACTGTCGTCATACACCACCCGCCCGCGCGGTAAACCGGCATCTCGCTGACGCTGATTTCCGCCGCGCAGCAGAAACAATGCCGCAATGACCAGCGCGAATGCCAGCAGAAAATAGACAATGGGGTTCATGACAGCAGCGCCATCACCACACCAGCTGCCAGCAGGAGCAAAGCACCGCCCAGCAGCACCCAGCCCGCCTTTTGCAGCAGGCCTGCCGCCGCCACACGCCCCCCATGCGTCTGATGATGGCGGCTGCCTGCCTCCATCATGGCCTGGTTTTCCGAGGGCATGCCCTGGCGTTGATACCACCAGGCGCGCGCGCAGAACAGAAAACTGCTGATTTCAGAAGCCCGAATGGTGCGCATGGCTTATGCTTGTGTGCTGTCGTCCTGCAG
>DSBE01000373.1 GCA_011053085.1 Chloroflexota bacterium | reverse complement strand
GACGGTGCAGGCGCGGCGGTGGTTGCCGCCGACGACAAACCCGGATTCATCTCCTCGGCATTGTTTGCGGATGGCGCCTACTACAAAAACTGGGGGATTTACGCCGGAGGCACCGCGGAACCCGCCACCATTGATAATGTCACCAGCGGCAAGACCCAGGTGCGCCTGGTCACAGCATTCCCCCCCGAAGTCAACAACGAAGGTTGGCCCAAACGCATCCGTGAAGTTGCCCAGAATGGCAATTTTGCCATCGAAGATATCGATTTTGTCATTTTCACCCAGGTGCGCCTGAGCAGCATTGAACTGGTCATGGCAGAACTGGGTTTACCACTGGAAAAAGCCCACTGGATCATGGATAAATGGGGCTACACCGGCTCCGCCTGCCTGCCGATGGCGTTCGATGATGCCCGTAAACTGGGCAAGATCAAATCCGGCGACCTGGTAGTCTTTATCGGCTCAGGCGTCGGCTATAACCAGGCGGCTGTCGCCTTCCGCATGCCCTGAAGATAAGAGGAGTGTTGAATACATGGATGTCAGCGTAAAAGTCGAAGAAAAAATTCTCACCCTATCAGAAGCAGTCGCCCTGGTGAAATCTAACCAGACCATCGGAGTCGCCATTGCCGGTTCCGAACCGGTCGGTTTGATGACGGAGATCGCCAACCGCTGGCAGGAACTCGAAAATGTCCATTTTTGGACCTGCCTGCCGATGCGCAGCTACGATATCTTCACCAAACCCGAAATGGGCGGCCACTTTTTTAACGAAAATTGGTTTTACAGCGGCACTGACCGCATGGTGCACCCCGAAGGACACGTTTCCTACATCCCCAACAACCTGCACCGCGCCGCCTCTGACAAATTATTTTCGACGCGCGGACACCTGGATGTGTTCTGGGGTACCGCCACACCGCCCAACGAAGAAGGTTACATGTCATTGTCTTTGGGTTTGATCGTGCAAAGAGACCTGCTGGAAGCAGCCGATCTAAAGATCCTCGAAGTCAACAAACACATGCCCTGGACCTACGGCGACACCCTTGTGCATATTTCCGAAGTAGATTACATTGTCGAAAATCATGTGCCCCTGGTGGAACTACCCTCCACCCCGCCCAGCGATACGGAGCAGATGATCGGCGGATATATTGCAGAATTAATTGAAGACGGCGCAACCATTCAGCTTGGCATCGGCGGTATCCCCAACGCGATCACAGCCTTTATTTCGAATCGCAGGGACCTCGGCGTACATACAGAAATGATCGTTGATGGCATGGTTGACCTTTTCAATGCCGGGATCGTCAATAACAGCAAGAAAACCTTGCACCCCGGCAAAATGATCGGTGCCTTTGCTCTGGGCACCCAAAAGCTGTATGACTTCCTGAATCACAACAGAGATGTGGAAATGTATCGCGGACGTTATACCAATGATCCCTATGTGATCGCAAAAAACAAAAAGATGATCAGCGTCAATACAGCCCTGCAGATCGATATTCTCGGCCAGGTATGTTCCCAGAGCATCGGCACCCGTCAGTTCAGCGGCACCGGTGGACAGCTGGATACGCACCGCGGCGCGCAGATGTCTGAGGGCGGGCGCGGTATCATTGCCCTGCGCTCCACCGCCAAAAACGGCAGCATCTCCACCATCGTACCGACCCTGGCGCCCGGCGCGGGTGTCACCGTTCCTTCCCAGGATGTTGACACCATCATCACCGAATTCGGTGTGGCAGAATTGCGCGGCCGTTCCGTCAAAGACCGCATGGAAGCGTTAATCCGTGTGGCACATCCCGACTTCCGCGAGTGGATCCGTGATGAAGCCCACCGGCTGGGCATTGTCCCTAAGGTCACTTTTTAGAGAAAGGTAACCAAAATGACACAATCAATTACTGGCAAATGGGTGCAGATCGAAGGGCAGGCCTACGCAGGCTTGTGGTTTGATTTCAAAGATGACGGCACCTTTGTAGCAGAATATGCTCCGTTGGGGGTGGTTTCCAGCGGTACATACACCATCGATGGTGACGGACTCATCACCATACAACAGAAAAAGCATACCTTTGGTTTGCTGGGCGAATTTCCCGGGGTTTATGCCATTGATGGCAATGAACTCAAAATGGCGCTCTCCAGTGCTGCCGGGCAGCCCAGGCCCAAAGATTTGTCAGAAGCGCGCATTTATCACAAAGCGCAAGACTAAGATTGGATCGTGATAATATGACCAAAAAAACAAAACGTGGTGTAGCGGTCGTCGGTGCAGGGATGAGCAAGTTCGGGGCTTTCCCCGACAAAACCTCGCGCGACTTGTTCGTTGAAGCCTACCAGGAGATGAAATCGACGGTTGATAAGGGCCTGGACCCTTCCCAGATCGAAGCTTTTTATATGGGCAACTTCAGCGCTGACCAGTTTGAAAAACAGGCGCATTTGGCGCCTATCATCGCCAGCTGGGTCGGTCTGGCGGGTATCCCTGCTTTACGGCTGGAAGATGCCTGTGCCAGTGGCAGCGTTGCCCTGCGCCAGGCATCTCTCGCCATCGCCTCAGGCCTCTATGATGTGGTATTGGTAGGCGGGGTTGAGAAGATGACCGACCTGCCGATCGGTGAGGTAACAGATGCACTTGCCAGTGCGGCTGACACACAGTTTGAAATCCCGGCTGGCTTCACCTTCCCGGGTTTCTATGCCGCCATGGCGACCGCCTATCTGGACGAATATGATGCCTCACCGCAGGCTTTCGCTCATGTCAGCATCAAGAATCACAAAAACGGCGCTTTGAATGAAAAAGCCCAGTTCAACCAGACCATCGCTGACATCATGGAAAGCAAAAAGAAACGTGCTGCCGCCAAAGGCTATCCGGTACCAACCTGGAGCAATGAATTGGAATTCTTTGCTGACCCGGCTGGCAACCCCAATATCGCCTGGCCGATGACACTATTCGATTGCTCGCCTGTCTCCGATGGCGCCGCGGCTGTGTTGCTGGTGGCCGAAGAATTGGCGTATCAATTCACCGACACGCCCCTCTACATCATCGGCAGCGGTCAGGCCAGTGATGGTGCCTTGACCGAACGCGACACTCTGTCAGGCATCCCTTCTGCCGCCAAAGCCGCCCGACAAGCCTATGACATGGCTGGGTTAACATCTGACGATATCGATCTGGCAGAAGTACACGACTGCTTCACCATCGCCGAAATCATGGCATCTGAAGATCTGGGATTCTTCCCGCGTGGTGAAGGATGGAAAGCTGCCATGGCGGGGATGACCGCCAGAGACGGCGTTCATCCCATCAACACCTCTGGCGGGCTCAAAGCCAAAGGCCATCCGGTGGGGGCTTCCGGCATCGCCCAGGTGATCGAGGTATGGAAGCAGCTGCGCGGCGTCGCCGGCGAACGCCAGATAGCGGGTAATCCCCGCATCGCCCTCACCCACAATGTCGGCGGCACCGGCCAAACCTGTGTGGTGCACATCTTTGAACGGAGGGACTGAGCATGACCACCTATACCCCTGAAAGCAAACAATTCTTCACTGCCCTGCAAGACGGCAAACTGATCGGTTCTGCCTGTATTGACTGCGGGCATGTGATGATACCCCAACGTGTGATCTGCACTCGCTGCCATTCAGACAACACCGAAATCGTAGAATTTGCCGGTGAAGGCGTTCTGTCTGCCTTCACCATCATCAACGTCCCCCCCACTTCCATGGCAGAATCCGGTTTCAGCACCAAGAATCCCTATTGCACCGGTATCGTCACCCTCACAGAAGGTCCCCGTATCAGCGGCCAGATTTTGAATGTGGATGTCGCCAATCCCCAAACCATCAAAATTGGCAGCCTGGTGAAGATGACCACCATCGAACGTGAACGCAACGGCGAAAAGAAGATCTTTCTTGCCTTTGAGGTAATTTAAGGAACAGACTTATGCCGACTGCCCTGGTGAATGGAATCAACCTGTATTACGAACTGCACGGTCCGCAAGATGCCGAGGTGCTGGTGCTTTCTAATGGCATCATGATGAGCACCGCCAGCTGGGCGTTCCAGACCGCGGAGCTGGTAAAACACATGCGCGTATTGTTATATGACTGCCGCGGTATGTGGAAATCAGACCATCCTCAGGGACCCTATAGCATGGAACAGCATACCGACGATCTCAAAGGTTTGCTGGACGCCCTCGGCATCCAGCAGGCGCACATCGGCGGTATCTCCTACGGCGCTGAGATCAGTATGCTCTTCGCCATCCGTTACCCGCAGTACACCCGCTCATTGATCGTCATGGATGGCGTCAGTGAAATTCACCCGCTGCTCAAAGGCCAGACCTATCCCTGGTTGATGGCAGCCAAGAACAACGATCCTGAGCTGCTGCTGCGCACCTCCTATCACCTCAACTTTGCCGAGGAATGGATCCGCGCCAACCAGACCTTTATCGACAACTCTGTGGCACGCTACGCAGAGATAGACATGGCTGCACTGGCAGAATTGATGAAAGCATTTTATAATCTTGACTTCACCAACCAGCTTTTGCAGATCAAAGTCCCCACCCTCCTGATCGTGGGAGAGAGCGATTTGATCAAGGGGCGTGAATATGCTGAAATCATCGCCAGCCACATCCCACAGGCGGAATTCGCTATCATTCCCCAGGCGGGTCACGCAGTCTGTCTCGAGAAACCAGCAATGGTCAACACTTTGCTGATCGGATTTGTTAAAAAACACATGTCAGTACCAGAATAATGATCAGAGCCTAAGGAGGTGAACAAAGATTCGATACCAGTAAAAAAGAAGAGGACACAACCCTTGATTTACCTGAACAAAATAAACTTAAGGAGTTTAAAAAGATGAAAAAAGTAGTGCTTTACATTATTTC
>DSBE01000197.1 GCA_011053085.1 Chloroflexota bacterium | reverse complement strand
GTGCTGAATATGGGCGCCCTCGCGTGTCTCGACTTGGTGGGCCAAACGAGCCAGCGCGGTATCTTTGCCCTCCAGGGTGGCCCACAGATGTTTGTGTTGGGGTTTGGGCGGCGGATCTAACTGGGGTGTATCCTGATCAAATAAACTCCGGATCACCGCCTCCGGGGTGCGGGGCGCTCCCGCAATCGTGTAGACTGTCGTCACAACGGCCTCCTTCTTGCACCCGTGCTTTTGCCCTTTCTGCAACCGGACGGTAGCTGCGGCGGGCGTTTCACGGATCACCGGTACCCCTTTGCCATCCGCTTGGATCACCAGGATTTCGGCTTCTATCGCGGTCGGTGGAGGTGGTTTCTGCGCATAGTACGCCTCCACCGCGGCGCTGTCGGCGGCTAACAGCTCTTGCAGGCTGCGCGTCGAGAGGGAAATGTTCAAGAAGCGCGCTTCCAAGTCACAGACCAGGTTATACGGGAGCTGGACGCCTACATACTCACTCAACTCACGGAGGAAATCCGAATAGCAATCTTCCGCTAAACTCAACGCGGCGGCCAAGGGCCAGCGGCTGTCCAGGCCCTGTTGGTAGAAGTAGGGGCCCCAGATCGGCACCCGCCCAAACACGGATTTGTAGTTGCGTTTCTTCTCCGCATGATAGGGCAGCGACGTGCCATTCTCCAGCGGGAGGGGAGTGCGGGCGAAGTTCTCCGCCCGGGCAACAAAGAATAAGTGCAACAATTGCGCTCCTAAGCGTAGCAACCAGAAAAAGAGCCCGCGTTCGATCTCATACGCGGTGGCTTGTTGGGCTGCGTCATTCGTGACATAGTCAATCAGCTTCGTGAACTCTTGGCGGATTTCCTGTATAATGGTATCTGAGTTGAGAGTCATGTTTAGCCTCCTGGTGTTGTGTTTGGTTGAACATACTTTACCAAGAGTCGCGTGACTTTCAACTCATTTCTTTTTTTCTCCATTCGGTATTGTGTCGGTTTCTACTGATTTTAAACGCACCCAATTAAAACATATAAATTATTTGAATATGCTCACATCATAAAAATACACTGCGTTAAACCTATTACAGCAATAATACAAGCAATTATAATCCTTGCAGAGTGTATTACTGAAATTACGATGTAAAGGTTTATGCCGTCGTCCAGAACGTAAAAGTTGAGCACATCACTACCAAACTATAGGGATTTAGACGTCAGGAGGCAGAGAATTGCCCGATTTGACGATCAAATTGCTCTCATTATGCTAATACCGGAACTGTAGTGTGGGACACTTTTTAGAAACAAGTGATTCTTGGTAATGCAAAAAAACTATACCGTAATTTCAGGAGTGTTTATGGTTGTGACAATGCCGTATTTAAAACTGGGTCAAGACCAGCAAAATAATCTATCGAAGAAATTGGCACACTAATATCAGGAAATATTGTTTCCCTCGTCACTTCTGCAAAATCCCAATATGTAGACGAGAAGTTGATAGTCAAGCCTGAATTAGGCAACACAAATTCTTCTGGACTAGCATAAAAGTTAGCACCCTGTCCGGTTGGTTCTCCAATCAACGTGGCATTGAACTGTTGCTGCAACATTGATGTGAGGTACACGCCGCTTGAAAAAGTTTGATTTCCTATTAGCACAAAGAGTTTTCGGTTTTGAGAAAATTGAGGATGTGCCTCTAAGTGAAACGCAATCAAACCAGGTAAACTAGGTAAACCTCCAGGATTATGCCGCAGGTCAATAATATATTTATCGACAGCTTGTGTTGTGATTACATTGGAAATATCTTCTAAGAATATTGCGAAAGGCAGACCCGGATCCTGATAGGATAAATTAAATTGAAAATAGAGCGCGCGCGAAGATTCCAGATAAGTATACCAATAATAATCTTGTAATTTTTGTAAGTATAGCGGAGATGTTTGCTGAGGTACAGCCAATACCCATCTGTCTTGCATAATAACTGGTGAATCAGCAATTAGATAGCGCGTGATAGTATGATCTGTTGCGTTCCGAAAAACAAAAACTGCTCGCGTCAAATCTGCTGTTAGACCTAAGGCATGCAAAATGACGGGTCTTAACATATAGTTTGTACTGGCTGCGCGCAGCCCATAGGAGTTTTCATGTGGGATAATTTCCGCTAGCAGCGTCATCACCTGCAAAATGGGTACTCGGCCAATTTGCACAAGTTCTAACGCTAACAAGTCTTCATAACCTGGTTGAGCGGCAGTCACATATAAACCATCGCTGAACCACTGCAATTGTATAGGATAAGCACTTTCTTGAAAGTCTTCCCATCTAGACAATCTTACGTTTGTATGTGCGTCATTAAGTAATGCCAGTATCCGCATCAATCCAACCACAATTTGATGATCTACTAATGTGGGAATTGCAGCATCAAGCGCATTCACAGCCTGGATAAATGATTCATCATAAACTACTTGAAACCCTTCTCCATGAATTTCAGGCAACCTATTTATTCTCTCTACCAGCACAGCTAAGTCTTCTCGCCAATTTATGCTATGAGTTGCCGGTAAGTCGGGTACGGCTATATCTGTTGGAGGGGTGCCAATGACAATCTCGCGGCTTAGTTCGGGAGTCAATGCAGAAGGAATAATCAATCTCTGACCTGTAATGATTAAATCTGATCTTAAATTATTAAAGACTTTTAGTTCATCTACAGTCGTGTTAAATTCTAACGCAATACCAAGTAATGTGTCTCCCAATTGCACAGTATACATTCCACGAGTAAGACGAAGCTGTGCTTCAGCCTGATGTTCTCCGGCTTGCAAAGCAATTAACATATTTTGCAATGTTGCCGTTGTATCCAATGATTGTTCAGGGGTTAATTGTAGCGCTATCTCCTCCACCCATGCCTCAACAGCAGCTTCATTTATGTACAATTCGATATTTTGACCTGTGACGCGAGGTTCAAGCCAGGTGCTAATGATCTCTGTCGAGATGCTAAACTCAGTTTGCTGATCTTCAACCAATTCAGCGACTACTGAATTGTTGATAATCAGCACAAAGGGTTGTGATAGCCAGCCCCGCGCCTGTGTGCGCGCAGGTTCCGGTTCGATAACATTTGGCTCTATAGAATAAAAAATTAGTTCTACTGCCGGCTCCCCTTCAGCTAGCGCTTGCTGAATGCGAGCTACACTTGTTTCAATTTCTAGGCATTGTCCTGATTGACCAGATGTTGCTATCATCTCCCCCAAATTTAGTGAAAAGTGCGCATTTATGGGAGCAATTTCCACCTCTGCAGCAATTTCAGCGACATAGGCGCGTATCAATGTTGGGTTTGCAGGCGTGATGACCGGCATGATAGTCACGTTTTGGTCTTGTAACCGCGCGAGCAAGGACGGTTTCTCAGTAGCAGACCGCCCTACACTATAGGCAGATTGTACTGTAGCATCGATATCGTAAGACTGGCCTACATCAGCCCAACTTAGGGGCCAGGTCTGTCCGGAAATTTTTACATCAACCCCTAATGTCTCCGGATTGGGCAACTCACGTGTCAGTAATAAAACAGCTTCATCCGGTGTTAATCCACCCACGTTGATATTTTGCACATATACTCCTAGCAAAATGGTGTTTCCAAGGTGGTAAAAAGAAAAACATATAGTTATCAAAAAAACGGCTGTCATAAAAACAAGGCCAACCGCAAGGATACGCATCAGCAATCGCACTAAGTCTAATGAATCCTGGGAATGGTTATTTAACAAAGACAATACTTTTGGCTTGCACGGCATGAATCTTGTTACCTCTAAGTTAAAGAGAATAAACCTGACTCTTGACAAGCCAGGCTTATTCACGGTAGCCGCCAAATATAAGAAATAGCTTAGGGCTAATGTTACTTAACTAAACGGGTGAAAATCGTAGTGTTTGTTAGTGAACAAATAACCTTGCTACAAAATCACCCACCAGTGTGCGGAACATACTAAGGTAAACGTGCTGTCCACTCAGAGTTGGATTTACAGGTGCTTCTGCCCCGCTGACGGGATCTAGTCCAGTACCACAGACGAGCGGGATCTCGAGCCAACCAGGAGTATCAGCCGGTAATGCGCGATAGATGAAGGCACCATCAAAGTCGGTGCCGCTTTTGCCTTCAGGATGTACTACACGACAACTCGTAGGCAGTGTAGCAGGATTAACCCAGATATGCCACCATGACCACTCTTGAACAGGGCGCAGCCCAAATGTACCAGTGCAACCCTGGGGAGCATTTATATGGGCTTCGTTAAGGTGTGAACATTGCATGTCGGGAGGCGTAAGGCCAATTGAGCCTGATGCTTCGTTGATTAGATTATCCGTCCATGCAGTTCGTAACCGGGCTGCTACACCACTGCCTCCAGAGAAGAGGATCTCAACATTAGCCACGCCAGGCTCAGCCACCCATTGACCATCTTTGTTATTGTCAACAAAGACAACGCCGTAGATGTACCCATTAGGCCCTGGGTCCTGGGCCATTACTGGGATAACCATCACCAATGTTAATACTAACGCTAACAACAGGGAAACTTGCCGTTTCATTGAAACAACCTCCTAGATTTAGGGTAATTTGGATTTTACTGGCTACCGATTATCAGTATATCAGACATTCAGAAAACTGTCAATACCCTTTGTACAAGGATTTTAGGACGAACTTCAGATTACCTACTCTGAAGCTTCGTACAAACAGGTTTTGCAGTAGCGCACAAAAGCCACATCTACAATTCCATCGCTAGAATGCGACGTAAAACCGCGACGGTGGCGGCGTAGGTGGGATCCATGCCATAGTAAGAAAGATTTTGCGTCCCCAGATTTTGTCCCTTGCTGATGGGCGTGTCGGAAGCGTAGTGGATAAAG
>DSBE01000343.1 GCA_011053085.1 Chloroflexota bacterium | reverse complement strand
GCCAAAGACATCCGAACCGTCGGAGATGTGGTGGCTTATCTGGATGAAAACCTTTAAATCAGGTATTCTTTTGGGAACCAAAAAAGTGACCGATGCCGGTCACTTTTTTGGTTGATTGGTCTTTAGCAATTGTGGGATTTCTTCAAACGTTTTTGCCAGTGGATAAATTCGTTCGATGTCCTTGATGTCAATGTTGTCAGCGCGGCTGTAACCATACAGATAGATAACCAGTGGTTTTAAGATGCTGCGCATAGCGTAACGCAATGCCTGCTCTTCTTCCGGGCTGTCAACTTTGCCGATAAGGATGATCTCGTCCGTTTGAGGATCCATTTGCATGGCTTCCAAGATTTCGATAAAACCGATGCCATGAATGGGCGCGGCTCCGATACCTACACAGGTGCTGATGCCGATATCATGGACAGCCAGGCAATTAATGGCCTCGTAAGTCAAAGAGCCTGATCTGGAAACGACACCAATCCTGCCTTTTTTTAAATTTTGGTAAGGGAATGAGCCGATCATGACCTGTTCAGGTGAAAAAATACCTGGGCTTGATGGTCCCAACAACTTGACATTGTGCTTTTTATAAAACTGTTTGACCAGCATCATGTCTTTCATCGGTATATTTTCGGTGGTGCAAATCACCATGGACACCCCGGAGGAAGCGCATTCCATGAGAGCATCTTTGGCAAACCGTGATGGCACTGTGATGAGGGCAGTATTCGCACCTGTAAATTCAACGGCGCTGCGTGTGGAATCAAACACCGGCACTTTACCATCACAGACCCAATCACCGCCTCTACCTGGCACGACACCAGCGGCGATATCGGTGCCAAAGAGGAGCATCTTTTGGGCAAGTTTTTGGCCTTCAGTACTGGTTATGCCATGGATAATCAGCCTTACTTTTGCGTCAACGAAAACACTCATCGGCCGGGCGCTCCATTGGCAGGATTGGATTGCTGGATGGCTGTATGAATGGCTTCGGAAAAATCTGAAATCACCATAACTGGCAGTTCTGCCAGTAATTGTTGTGCTTCCTGGGCGCCGTCACCAGTCAAACGTACAATGATGGGAATTTCCACCTCTACTTCTTGCAATAGATCCTTGATTCCCTCTGCGACCGCTGTGCAATGGGAGATTCCGCCAAAGAAATTGACCAGAATCGCTGTGACTCCGGGGCCGTTCAAGGTTAGCTTCAGGGCCAGGGTTACTTTTTCGGGTGTGTGACAGGCGCCTGCGTCGAGATAGTTGGCAGCCGTACCGCCATGGTATTGAATGGCATCAACGGTTGCCACCGCCAAACCGGCGCCGTTGCTGATAGTGCCGATGTTGCCATCGAACGGGACCAGGTTAAAGCCGTATTTGCGGGCTTCGTTCTGCAGATCGGCATCTGAGGTAAAGTCACGCATCTCTGCCAGTTCGAGATGGCGGAATAAGGCTTCATCATCAAGGTCAATGGTGCCATCCAGAGAGATTAAGCCATTGTCATCACAGATGACCAGCGGATTTATCTCGGTGGAGAGGGCATCACATTCCCAATAGACTTGCCAAAGTCCACTTACGGCGTTGTGAAATTGGCTCCAGTGGTCGCGTGGAAGGTCAAGATGGATGGCAACATCGCGTACCTGGTATTCTAACAAACCAAACAATGGGTCAATATGCTGTTCAAAGCGATTCTGTTCCTGGACACCATTGCCATTGTCACCAGTGCGCACGATCGTATAAGCGGTTAATTTGGGTTTGCCTTCAGCGTAATCCGTTTCGATAGCTATGTAATATTGGTCTTCAAAGGCAATCAATTCATCGACAAGAACTTTGTGCACAGGCATTCCACCCAATTCCATACCCAGGATTTGCATAGAAACCTGTTCCGCCTCATATACTGACCTGGCTACCCGGATGCCACCCAATCGGCCGCGCGCATGCACCAATACCTGCGCCTTTATGACCACCTGGCCGCCCAACTCTTCGGCAATCTGACTTACTTCGCGAGAACTGGAAGCAACCCGTCCGCGAGGCACTGGAATTCCATAGCGCGCAAATATTTGCTTGGTCTGATATTCACTCAGGCGCATTTTTTACTACTTTTGACTCCCGCGAGTAAATGAATTGGTGGTGAGACTTTACAACAGGTGATACAAGGTTCTCAAGTTGCTTTGGTGCAATTCTTCTGCCACACCATTCAAAAAGATGCGGCTTTTTCCACAAGTTTCTATGGTGTGCTTTTTTAGTGCTTCTATTGGTTGGCGATTTTGTTTCACTTCTTTGACAATTGATTCGATTTTGTCAAGGTAGGTAAGGTTTGATTCAATAATTTCCTGCACTTCTCCACGCAGAATAACCTCACCATGGCCCTGGATCAGGTTTTCAAGGCTGAGGTTGTTGATTAAATACAATGATTGGCGCATCTGGTTGATGTCGCCATCGGCAATGAACGGCACCGGCAGAACGGCGTCGCCTGCGAATAAGATGCGATCTTCATCGATAAATACTGAGATCGAGTCAAAACTATGTCCGGGCGTAGCCATAAGTTTCAGGTTCTTTTTTCCAACCTGTAATTCAAGGTTGCCTTTGGAAAAGGTGAAATGAGGGAGGACCAATTTGGTTTGTTTGAACTGCTGGTCATGTTCTGCGGTGGCTTCCAGGGCTTTGATGCCGCTGGACGCCATTTCGGCACGGCAGCGATCATGGGCAAACACATAAGCACCAGGGAAGAAGCAGTTTCCCCAGGAGTGATCTGCATGGTGATGGGTGTTGATGATATAGCGTACAGGAATGTTGAGCTCTTCCTCGACATAGCGGCGCATTTCAAGCGTTTCTTCCGGCATGGCGAGGGTGTCAATGACAATTGCCCAGTGGGTTCCGACAACAACACCGGCTGTCACCTGGGCATATATTTCGCTCTGAAACCAATATACATTTTCTGAGATTCGTTCGATTTGCATGTGCGGCTGCGGTCTTCTTACCTTCTATGTTGCCTTAAATCGAATCCTGTTTGTGCCTGTTTGCCAAATTTATTTTCCGCAAGGATGGACATTTTCAAAGGCTTCTACTAAACACCAAGCATAGCATAAATGAAATCAAAAGTCAAAAAATGGCATCTGCGTCAAGCGCCTTCAGAATGGCCAACTCATATGGTTGCAGGGTCAGATTCTCGAGGTTTAAGATTTTTTGTGTTAATAAATTTTGGAAACGATAGGTCAATCCGTACAACCGAAATACATTGGCGGCTATCGGTTGGGAGGTTTCTGAAAAATTGGCAAAAACGAGCAAGCGTTGATTGTCTGCCTGGCGCAGGAATCCAATGACATGGTTGTTTTCAGCAGCGATCACCTGCAAATCAGGCCCTGAGAAGGCTGGTTGCTGTTTCCGTAGGTTGATTAACTTTACAAGGCCTGTGAAAATATCGTGTTCGATGGTGTCGGGGTCATGCCTTTTTTCGCGCATGGCATCGCTTAATTGCGGGCGGTGTACCCAGCGGCTGTCATGGGCTTTGCCGGGATCTTGCGTGAAGGAATAATCATTTAGCACGCCTAGTTCGTCACCCAGATAGAGCAGGGGCATACCACCGAGGGAAAGTATTAATCCATGCAGCAGCAATATACGCCGTTTGGCAAATTCGATTTCGGTCTGGTCATTGGTTTGCAGGGCGAACTCAAGCCCTGCCAGCGAGGCGCAGGTGCCCGATATGCGAGCATCACCGGTCTTTAGGTTCTCCTGAAATGGCAACCCGCGCGCAAAACTGCCATCGAACCGGCCTGTATAAAATGCGTTAAGAAAGCGGCGGTGGTCAAACCCATTGATACCCAATTGGGCAGCGTCTTCATCCGCAAACGTCCACCCGATATCGTCATGGCATCGTACATAATTGACCCAGGCGCAGCCATCGGGCAATTGATGACGCTGAATGAGGGCAGCCTGCAGCAGGTTGACTTCGCGCGTGGCCATGGTGTTCCACAGGAGCGACATAAATAATGGGTTATAGGAGATTTGGCATTCCTTCATGTCGATGTAACTTTTGACATCGTCGGGATGAACGATGGCTTCTGATTTGAATAGCAAAGACGGTGCGGCGATGCGGCACACGGCATTGAAGGCGCGAATGAGGGTATGTGCCAGTGGTAAATTCTCACAGGACGTGCCCATTTGTTTCCAGATGAATGGTACAGCATCCAATCGGATTACATCGGTGCCCAGATTGGCGATGGCAAGCATCTCATCCGCCATGGCATTGAACACATCCTGGTTCTGGTAGTTGAGGTCCCATTGGTAGGAATGGAAGGTTGTCCAGACCCATTTTTTCTGCTCTCTGAGGTAGGTGAACGCGCCCGGATGTTCGTCAGGGAAAATCTCGCGCAGCGTGCGCTCATACTGGTCAGGAAGGATGCGATCATCAAACAGGAAATAAAAACGTTCAAAACGGGGATCACCCGTCAACGCTTTTTGTGCCCATTCATGTTCGTTAGAAGTGTGATTGAAGACGAGGTCTAAAGCCAGTGAAATACCTTCGTCGTGCAGCCTGTCGGTTAGATTTTGCAGGTCCTGGATAGTGCCCAAGGAGGGATTGATTTTGCGGAAACTGGAAACAGCATAGCCGCCGTCGTTTTCTTCCGACGGGCATTCAAACAGTGGCATGAGATGGAGGTAGGTGATGCCAATTTCTTTAAAATACGGAATGTGGTCAACCATTCTTTTTATATCACCGGCAAACAGATCAACATAACACACCGCCCCCACCTGTTGATGGGACAGGTACCAATACGGCTCTTTTTCACGCTGCAAATCCCTTTGCTTCAGTGAATGCTTGCGTTCAAACCATGCAATTCCCATCAATACCAACAACT
>DSBE01000115.1 GCA_011053085.1 Chloroflexota bacterium | reverse complement strand
TTTGCAGCATGCTACCATAGTAGCACAACAGAGGCGCATCCTCCAGAGAATGCACTCACAGGCACTGTGACAATTGTCATAAGGGCTTGTTATCGCCTGCACTGCCTCTCCTTGGCCTGGAAAGATAGAGTTAAGGGTGCCAAAACAGCGCACTTCTAACATTAAATTTACAGGTATCTGGGAGAATTAATGAATGGAATTTTTATAGGTTGAACAGAATCAGTAAAAACAAAGAATCTTGCCCGGCAGAGCCCGGGGTGATGTAACAGAACTAAAGGTGGAAACAATGAAAAAATGGTTGAAAACTGTCATAATCTTGCTGGTGATCGGTGCGGTGGGAGCAGGTATCTTTTTCGGGCTGCCGCTCCTGCGCGAAGAAGCCATGGCCCGCGCGGCGGCTACTGCGGAGGCACGCGCTCTGGACAATACTGTCGAAGTGCGGCTGGATGATCTGACCGTCATTGTCAGCGCCAATGGCAGCGTGCGCCCGGTGCAATCAGGTGTACTGGTGTGGCAGACCAGCGGCGTGGTTGATACTGTGTTGGTGGAGGTAGGTGACGTGGTTCAGGAAGGTGATCTGCTGGCAGAAATCGACGGCACCACACTATCGCAGTCGATCATTAATGCGCGCACCGACCTGGCCAACGCCCAGAAATCTTTGAATGACCTGCTGACCTCTGAAACGCCGGCAGCGCAAGCGCGTCTGGCGCTGGTGCAGGCGCAAACCGCCTATGATGACGCGGTGGACAAACGCGGCAGCCTGAATTACCAACGCGTTACTTCTCTTACCCTCGACCAGTTGGAAGCTGAGCTGCTTCTGGCGCGGAACGCGCTGGAAGACGCCGAAAAACAATATGAACAATTTGCAGACCGCCCGGAGAACGATTCGGTGCGGCTGTCATTCTTTTCACGCCTGACCACCGCGCGCCGCAACGAGCAGCGCGCGCAGGCCAATTACAACTTCGCCCTTGCCGGACCGGACGAGCAGGAGATTGAAAAAGTGGATGCCGAGTTGCTGCTGGCAGAATCACGCCTGGCAGATGCCCGGCGCGAGTGGGAACGTTTGCAGAACGGGCCGGCTGCCGAAGATATCATGGTACTCGAAGCGCGCATTGAATCTGCGCAGGCTATCCTCAAGACTGCCTACGTGGAAGCAACCTTTGACGGCACCATCACCGATGTTTCTGTGATGCGCGGCGATTCAGTCAATGTCGGTACGGTCGCATTCCGTATAGACAATCTTGAAAAGTTATATGTGGATGCCTTTGTGCTTGAGATCGACATCAACCAGGTGTCTGTTGGGCAGGCAGTCGCCATCGAACTGGATGGTGCCCCAGGCAGAAGCTACAACGGCGTAGTCACCCAGGTGGCAAAAGTCGGGCAGACTGTTGGTTCGCAGGTGCAGTTCAAAGTCACCGTAGAGATCCTGGACGCCGATGACGCTGTGCGCCCCGGTATGACCGCTGATGTCAGCATTGTGACCCGCGAACTGGCGCAGGTGCTGCAGGTGGCCAACCAGGCGCTGTTCTTTGAAGAAGAGCGGGTATATGTGGTGGTGGTCAATCCACTGCTGCGCACCACCCGCGAGGTGGAGGTCGTCACCGGCATCTCCGCCAATGCCTATACCGTGGTGTTGGAAGGCAACCTCAAAGAGGGCGATGAATTGCTGCTCAATCTACCCGAAACCAATGATTTTGTACGCGACCAATTTGATAACCGCCCCGGTTTTCTGGGAGGCTAAGCATGGCTGAAATCGTCATTGATATCAAAGACATGACCAAGATCTACCAGATGGGTGATGTCGAGGTGAAAGCCTTGGCCGGTGTCACTTTCCAGGTGGAGCAGGGCGAATTGCTGGCGATCATGGGGCCTTCGGGTTCGGGCAAATCGACCATGATGAACATGCTGGGCTGCCTGGATGTTCCCACCAGCGGAGATTACCTGCTGGATGGCGAGCGCGTCTCGCGCCTCAGCGACAACAAACTGGCGGATATCCGCAACCGCAAGGTGGGCTTTGTTTTTCAGCGTTTCATGCTGCTCTCGAACCTGACCGCGCTGGGCAATGTGGAATTGCCGCTGCGTTATGCCGGCGTGCCAGCGCGCGAGCGTCATCAGCGCGCCGAAGCTGCCCTGCAGGCAGTCGGGCTGGGTGACCGCATGAAACATCGCTCGAATGAACTCTCCGGCGGCCAGCAGCAGCGCGTGGCAATGGCGCGCGCCATTGTCAACAACCCTGCTATCGTCATGGCGGATGAACCCACCGGCAACCTCGATTCAAAATCTGGTAAGGAGATCATGGATCTGCTGCTGAAAATGAACCGTGAAGATGGTGCTACCGTCATTATCGTCACCCATGACCCCACCATCAGCGCCCAGTGCGACCGTGTGATCCACCTGATGGATGGCTTGATCGAGGAGGACAGTCGATGAACCTCTTCCATATTTTGCGAGAAGCTTTTGACAGCCTGTGGGCCAATAAGTCACGTTCCCTGTTGACCATCCTCGGCATCGTGATCGGGGTGGGCGCGGTGATCGCGTTGATGGCGTTGGGCAATGGTGTACAGGAAGAAATCACCGGGCAGATCACCAGCGCAGGCAGCAACCTGATCTTTGTTTTTCGGCGCAGCGCCGACGATGAAGTGCGCAACCCCAAACATCTCACCCTGGGGGATGCTGAAGCATTGGCAACCAAAGAGTTCGATACCGGCATCCAGTTTGTAGCGCCGGTGCTCAACGCTGGGGGTGTTGCCACGTATGACGGCTCTGAATCCCGTGTTTCAATCACCGGCAGCACACCCAATCTGCAGCCGCTGCGCGAATATGACCTCGATTACGGGGTGTGGTTCACGGACGTTGATATGTACAACCGCGAATCGGTGGCGGTGATCGGCTCCCTGGTGGCGGATGACCTGTTTGCCACGCGTGAACAGGCGCTGGGCAAATCTGTCCGCGTTAACGGGCAGGTCTTTTCTATCATCGGCGTGTTGAAGGAGATGGGCTACACGGCGGCCGGCACCGAAGATGACAGCGTCATCATTCCCATTACCACCGCGCAGAGCCGCCTGATCTCACGCACGCCCCGCGACCGGGTGGATATCATCTATGTCAAATCGGTCACGGCCGATGACATTGACCTGGCGCAGCGTTATGTTTCTTTCATCCTGCGCGGGCAGCATGGCTTGAAAGGCGACGAACCTGATGATTTTCAAGTGTTCACCCAGCAATCAATCCTGGATATCGCCACGCAAATCACCGGTTTGATGACCACTTTTTTGGGCGCGATTGCGGCGGTGTCATTGTTGGTGGGCGGCATCGGCATCATGAACATTATGCTGGTGAGCGTCACCGAGCGTACCCGCGAGATCGGTTTGCGCAAAGCGCTGGGCGCGCGCCAATTCACCATCCTGATGCAATTCTTGAGTGAATCGGTGGTGTTGAGCCTGATTGGCGGCATCATTGGTATCATTTTGGGCTATACCTTGTCGACAGTTCTGGGCAATCTGGTGGACGTGACAGCTGTGATCCAGCTGAACGCCATCCTGCTGGCGACGATCACCTCTGCCATGGTGGGCATCATCTTTGGGGTGTATCCCGCCAACCGCGCCGCCAAACTGCCGCCGGTGGAAGCGCTCAGATACGAGTAAAGGATGAAGTAAAAATCTCAAACCCGGGTTTGTTCGGACGCTTGCGTCCGCCAACCCGGTTTCTTCTTTTTTCCCCGAAAGAAACCCAGAATCTTGTTTTCAGGATTCT
Organism: Chloroflexota bacterium; assembly: GCA_011053085.1. Lineage (GTDB taxonomy): Bacteria > Chloroflexota > Anaerolineae > Anaerolineales > Anaerolineaceae > SpSt-1165. The sequence continues at coordinate 1,093 of DSBE01000115.1, read as the reverse complement.
GGGTTTCAACGGTCATTCTCTCCAAGAACATTGAGATACGATAATATCTCAATGTTCAGTCACTCATTCGCGCAGCTTTGCGTCCAACTCACGCTCCAGGCGCCCGATGATCTTTTTGCGGATCTTGGCGGCGTCCTTGTCTGACAGGGTGCTGCTGTCTGATTGGTAAGTCAGGCTGTAGGCGAGGCTTTTCTTGCCTTCACCCACCTGCGCACCGCGGAAGATGTCGAACAATTGTACCTGGGTGACCAGGTTGCTGGCAGCACGGATCACGGCTTCGACCTGCGCCGCGTTGACCTCTTCCGCCACCACGATGGCGAGGTCCTCCAAAACAGGCGGGAAGGTGGGCACCGGCACCAGTTCTTTTTTGGGCGCCAGCGCCTTCATCAGCGGGGTCAGGGCAAGATCCGCCGCCAGCACCGGCGCGCTGCCGAATTCATAATGATCCTTGACCAGCGGGTGCAGTTCGCCGAACACACCCAGCATCACGCCCTCCACGCTGACCGCGGCGCATTTGCCGGGATGGAAAGCGGGATGGTCGGCGGGCGTGTAGGCCACTTCGCCGGTGGCGCCATCCAGCATGGCTTCGATGATACCTTTCAGGTCATAGAAATCGAGGAAGTCATTTTTGCGGGCGGGCGCGTTCCAGGCGGGGCGTTCACGCACCCCGCTGACGGCGATCGCCAGGCGCTGTTCTTCCAGCGGTAGTTTCTCGCCTTCAACCGGCAGGAACACCGGCCCAATCTCGAACAGCAGCAGGCGGTTGTCGACGCGGCTGTTTTTCTCCAGCGTCTTCAGCACGGCATGCAGCAGCGAACGCCGCATCACGCACCATTCGGGGGTGGACGGGTTCGCCAGACATACATAGGCTTCGTCGGGCAGTACAGTCTGGTCAGGCAGCAGGCGCGCTTCATCTACAGGATTGGTCATGCGGTAGCTGACCGTTTGCAGCAATCCCAATGACACCAGCAGGTCTTCCAGCCGTGTGCGCATCTCGAAAGCGAAGTTGGCGCGCTGCGGCGGCAGACGATCTGCCAGGCGTGTGTGGGGGATGTTGTTGTAGCCGTACAGGCGCGTGAGTTCTTCCAGCAGG
>DSBE01000234.1 GCA_011053085.1 Chloroflexota bacterium | reverse complement strand
GAGTTTTGGGCGCTGAAGGATGTCTCCTTTGAGGTAAAGCGCGGCGAGGTGGTAGGCGTGATTGGGCGCAACGGCGCGGGGAAGTCCACGCTGCTCAAGATTCTCTCCCGCATCACCGAGCCGACCACGGGCCACGCGGAGATCCACGGGCGGGTCGGCTCGCTGCTGGAGGTGGGCACGGGCTTCCATCCCGAACTGACCGGGCGGGAGAACATCTACCTCAACGGCGCGATTCTCGGCATGAAGCGCACCGAGATTGCCCGCAAGTTCGATGAAATCGTGGCCTTCTCCGAGATCGAGAAGTTTCTGGATACGCCGGTGAAACGCTACTCCAGCGGGATGTATGTGCGGCTGGCCTTTGCGGTGGCGGCGCACCTGGAGCCGGAGATTCTGCTGGTGGATGAGGTGCTCGCCGTGGGGGATGCAAGTTTCCAGAAGAAGTGCCTGGGGAAGATGGGAGATATCGCGGGAGAGGGACGGACGGTGTTGTTTGTGAGCCATAATATGGCGGCGGTACAAAGCTTATGTTCAAAAGCATTACTGTTAGTTCATGGTCAAATAGATGCAATAGGAGATGTAGATAGCGTTATTCAGGGCTACTTGTGCTCCGGCAACAACTTCAACTCGAATAGTCGCACGCTTGTATTTCATGAGGGTAGGAGTACTCAAAGTTCTGGAGTACTACAGGAAATTAGTCTTTCTACCGACAATCAGCCAACATCTGTACTCAAAATGGGTGGTAAATTAACTATTCAGGTAAAATATACACTTACAAATAACAAAAACCGCCACAATTTACGACTGGGCATTGCCATTGAAAACTATTTAGGTATAAGAGTTATGAATTTCTCACCGAGTGATCAACAACCTGATTTACTCCAGATGGCTACCTATAAAGGTGTCATAACTTGTGAGATACCTGAACTTTGCTTGACGCCAGGTTTATACTTTATTACTTTGACAATAGGGAATAGCATTGGAGATTTAGATCGGGTTGAACGGGCTATTCAATTCAATGTAGAACCTAGTGATATATTCGGTACAGCTTATAATTCTACTCCCAACCAGGGGTTTTTCTATCAAAGAGCAAATTGGAGCCTCACCAATTTATCAAAATGAAAAAGTCTATATTGGTATTAGGATCGTTTGATAACAATAATGCAGAAAGTGCAGCTGAACTTTGGGCAGTTTTACAAAAGCTAAGTATGTACTCCTTAGACCTTCATTTCATTATTCCTTCTTTGAATCCCCAGTTTATCAGTACTTACTTTTTAGATTTTGATTGCGAAGCGCCACAGGTGTACATTAATCCGCGTCGGGGGCATATGTACTTCTTTGGGCCAGCCACGCTTTCTGTGTTAGACCGAACCGCGGTAGTTTTAACCGTTGGTGATTTCATTTCCATGGATAGGGCCGTTGATCGTGAAACCATCTTTTCGCTTGGTTTAATACTTCTGTTGCGTGCCGCTGCTTGGAAACACATTCCTGTGTTTGGGTATGGACTGAGAATCACATTACCTACACATTGGCTAGAAAAGCGTGTTATTCGCCATATTCTAGCTTGTCATTCGATGGTTTTTGCTGGTTGGCATGATATTATACCCGCGCTAAAAGAATGGGCTTTGCCTTGCCAAATTAATCCAGGTGTAAACGCGGCAATAGACTTGTCTTTGCTGCCTATAAGTGACATTGAGGACTTACTAACAATGCATATGGTTGATGTTACACGTCCATTCGTCGCACTTATAGTTACACCCTCTGATAAAAATGAAGCGTATCTGCTTGATATACTAATGTATTTAAGTCAGTGTTTGTCGGTTAATCCTGTTCTTATATGTACATCTGTTGAGGCTAAACAAGTAGCCCTGCATTTGACAGAGAGACTTAATCATTGGATACCCATGATATATTACCCTTTGCTCTCTCATAGAGAAATAACTGGTATTTTATCCAAAGCAGACCTGATTATCACAACAAATCTACAATCTTGTATGCTAGCCGCTTCTAGTGGAACTCCAATGCTGAGTCTAAGTGAGCATCCTAGCGCAACAGCTACGATGCAAGCATTGGGATTGGAAAAATACGCATTAAAATTGACAGATATTTCACCAGCAGTAATGCTATCGTGTATTGGAGAAGCATGGGAACTACGTGCACAACTCAAAGGTATATTGCATGAACATATCAGGCAACTTTTAGCGTTAGCCGAGATACAAAATAATGCCTTTTTCACCCTGCTTGAGAAACAAAGATAGAATATGCATATCTTAATTTACACCTTAGAATTTCCGCCTTGCCGTGGGGGCGCGGGTGTGTATTGCCGAGATTTAGCAAAGGGATTGTCGGACTTGGGAATTCAGGTAACAGTATTGACAAAAAGTTATGGGCCTAATGATGTTATTGTAGATACTCAGCTCCCTTACACTTTATTACGTACCTGTGTAACCTGGAACCCCCGAAAAGATGCTGGCGAACTCCACCGGATTGTCAGAAAAATCCACCCCGATTTCTTACTCGTTGCCGATTATGGGGCACAATTAACTGTGCCTTGGGCTCATCTTGCTCAATCACTCCCTTATGCGGTTGTTCTATTTAGATCAGAAATTCCACGCCAGTTCACAGCTGCAGAAACTTGGCGTGACTATTTTCGCTACCGACGTGCCAAACATCTGTATACAAATGCACAACATTTACTTGCTATCAGCAGAGATACCTTGAGTGTTACAACACAATATTTGCCACACTTACAACACAAAATAGCTGTAGTTACATTGGGGATTGATCTGCAACCATTTCTCTCATTTCAAAGAGAAACTGCTCTCTGCCTAAAATCGGAACTAGGGCTAAATGAAAGGAAAATTATATTAAGCTTATCACGTCTAGCTCCTCATAAACACCAAGACATCTTAATTCAAGCACTCCCCGGACTAATTAGCGAGATACCCGATGTATTCTTACTTATAGCTGGGGATGGACAAGAGCGAAAACGTCTGATGCAATTAGTAAAAGAGAAGGATCTAGTTAAATATGTTGGTTTTGCTGGCGATATACCTGAAGTAATGAAACCAGCCTACTACCAACTTAGCGACATCTTTGCCTTGCCTAGTGTTGGGGAAGGTTTTGGATTAGTTTATCTGGAAGCCAATATTTGTGGTAAATCTGTACTAGGCGCAAACAGTGGTGGCACGCCAGATGCAATAGCAGATAATTTTAGCGGAGTGCTGGTTAACCCACTTGATGTTGAAGATACCAGGCAAAAGCTTTTTCGCCTGCTCACAGATGATAATTATCGGCAACGACTAGAAGCTCAAGGATATCAACGTGTGCTAGATGGATTTACCATACAGCATATGGCAGAGAATACCTTGCAGATACTCTCAAAGAATGGGAAATAGCTCTAATGCGCATTGCTTTTGCGACTCCTGAGTATATTACCGAGCAGAACTATTACGGAGGGCTGGCAAATTATTTGCAGCGTCTAGCCCAAGTGTTGACGCTGCATGGACATGAAGTACATATCATAACTTACAGCGAAGCGGCTGCAGGTCATTTTTTACACGATGATATTCATATACATCGCGTGATTGCTAAAAATTCGCTATTTTGGTTGAATCGTTTGACCCGCTGGCGGTTGATGGAAACGGCTTACATCCTGAGCCATAGTTGGCAGACTTATCTTACGCTTAAGGCTTTGCATCAAGCACAGCCTTTGGACCTTATTCAATACGCTAATTATCGTTTACCAGGGCTTTTTGCGGCAAATCTGTTACCAGTTCCATACACAGTGCGCGCGTCATCGTTTACTGCTGCCTGGAATGCAGCGTTGGCGCGCCCGCATACTCTAGATCGTCGTATAGGCGAGTGGTTGGAAGCGGTTCATTTTCGCGCCTGCCGCTATATATTTGCTCCTAGCTTTGCGTTAGCGAATATGCTATCAGAGGAGCTTGGTTTACGCTCAATCACTGTTATCCCCTCTCCCTTTTATATAGAAGTGTCTCTCCAAGACCCTTCTGTATTCAACTCTTTTTTGAAAAATAAAAACTATTTGTTATACTTCGGACGTTTGCAGCGACACAAGGGTTTTGAGGTGTTAGCACAAGCGTTGCCCCAAGTACTTCAACAATGTTCTGATATGCACGTTGCTATTGTGGGTGAGGATTTACCCACGCAGAAGCACAGCTCAATGCGCGAGTATGCCCGGCAACTGGCAGGAGCACAGGCGCAGCGACTTGTATTCATAGACTCGCTTAAGCACGAGCAACTCTATCCCATTATTGAAAACGCTCGATTGATAGTATTACCGTCCTTAATTGACAACTTGCCCAATGCATGTTTGGAATCTATGGGATTAGGACGCCCAGTAGTGGGGACTCGGGGAGCAAGTTTCGACGAGTTGATAGAAGATCAAAACACTGGTTTTCTGGTGGAACCTGATAATGTAGAAGCCTTAACTTCAATCCTTATCACTGCGTGGTATAGAGAGGATTTGGATGAAATTGGCCTGCGGGCTAAGAAGCGCATCGAACAATTACATCCTCAACACACGGTTGCAGAGCTGCTGGCATATTACAGAACCCTTATGTAAACTTGTATTCTGCACTTCTCTACCCAATATGTAGATTTTTATTTCGCGAAACTACTATATACAGTGGTTCGCAAGTCGTATTTCCTTTAACAAAACTATTTCATGACTCTACTGAAAAAAGGTCGAAATGCGTGAGATGACCCAAATTTATACACTACATGCGCCGATTTTTGATTTGTTGACCACAACATATAGTGTGCTGTTTTAGCGACCTCACCTTTTTTCAGGGGAGTCATTTCATGGATATTGCGCACTATATGTAGT
>DSBE01000074.1 GCA_011053085.1 Chloroflexota bacterium | reverse complement strand
GTGCCACTGGATTCAGATATGTCGCGAAAAAACAGGTTTTTTTGCATCCCAAACACCTCGTTTTGCGTATACTAAGTAAGTATATTGTATCGTTAATAGACGGGTGTCAGACCTGTATTCCATTGGTAGAAATGGCAAGTGAGAACCTGACCTCTCAGTTAATTAAGAATTTTGGCTGGAAAGCAGTTTGCCTAAAAATTCATACAGTATAATCAAGTAGCTACATTCACTACAACCCAAACAACCATCATCAGGAGGTTTTTTATGGCAGGCAAAGTAATCGGCTATATCTCTTCAGCGATATTGATCTTCTTCGGCGTCCTGTTCATCATGGGCGCTTTTAGTGCAACCGGCAGCCCTGGCTGGATCTTTGTGGGCCTCATCCTGGTCGGCATTGCTTTTGGAATTATTTTCCTGCTGGGGCGTAAAAAGAAAGCCGATGCCAGTGCACAGCCTGTCACCTATGAAATCAACCTGCCCGGTCAGGTCACCATGGACACCATTAAATGCCAATCATGCGGCGGCGCTCTGACCAAAAAAGACATCCACATGGTTGCCGGCGCGCCGGTTGTGACCTGCCCCTACTGCGAAACAACCTACCAATTGACCGAAGAACCCAAATGGTGATCAATATTCAAAATCGAAGGTGAGAAAACAATGAAACGAATCCTCCTGTTTGTTGTCCTGGTACTGACCATTTTCTTCTCGTTCACCACCGTCACGGCACAGTCATATCTCTTTGAGGTGCCCAAGGCAACAGTAGAGTTGTTTGCCAACAATGACGGTACTGCTACCCTCGTATACACCTATGAGTTTTCCAACCGACCGGGCGCTCATCCAATTGACTTTGTCGACATTGGGCTGCCAACCAAAGGTTTTTCATTAGGCAATGTCAGCGCCACCGTGGATGGGAGAAGTGTTGCTGGCGTCAGCAATGCTGATCCGCAATATATTTTTGAGGGGCAGGGCGTTACCCTCGAATTGGGCAATCTTGCCATTCCTGCCGGAGGCTCCGGCACAGTCGTAGCAACCATCCAGAACATTTCCGGTTTGTTCTATGAGGCGGATGAGCCTGAAAACTATGTCAGTTTCTTCTTCTCACCCAACTACTTTGGCAAAGAATATGTCAAGGGCAATACCGAATACGAAATGATCATCTACATGCCCGTCGGGTTGGATGAGGACATGCCAAGATATTTTCCCGCTGAAAAATGGCCTGGCTCCAAAGAACCTGATGACATCGGTTACACAGAAGGCGGACGTGTGTTTTATTACTGGTGGTCTGACAGAGCCGATCTCTCCACGGATTACCGCTTCGGAGGCGCCTTCCCCAACAACTTCATCCCTGCCACTACCATTCAGGCAAAACCAACATTTACAGAAAGAGCTTCAGGGTCAGTCAACAACTTTTTTGAAAACCTATTCCCCCTCTGTTGTGTGGCTGCCTTCATCGGCGGACCGATCGCCATCGGAATCCTGCAAGCCAACCAACAGAAAAAACGCAAGTTGAAATATCTCCCGCCTAAGGTCAAAATCGAAGGACATGGCATTAAACGCGGATTGACTGCCGTCCAGGCTGCCATCCTGTTAGAGAAACCCATGGACCAGATCGTCACCATGATCCTGTTCTCTGTTATTCGCAAAGGCGCAGCTGAAGTTACCAAGAAAGAGCCATTACAAATTAAAGTATTGGAACCCCTGCCAGATGACCTCTATCCCTACGAAAAACATTTCCTGGATGCTATGCAGGCTGATTCAAAGAAAAAACAACGCACCGAATTGCAGGCGATGCTCGAGAATTTGATCACCGGTGTTCAGGAGAAGATGAAAGGTTTTTCCTATAAAGAAACTGTCACTTATTACCAGGACATCGTCTCACGTGCCTGGCAGCAGGTAGAAGGCTCTGAAACCCCCGAAGTCGCCATGGAAAACTATGACAAATACATGGGTTGGACCATGTTGGATGACAACTATGGCGACCGCACCCGCAATGTGTTCACGGGACCGCGCCCGATATTCGTTCCTATCTGGTGGCATCGCTATGATCCTGTGTATCGCAGCGGTACTTCAACCGCCAGTGCCAGGCCTGCTGTCAGTGGATCAGGATCACGCCCCATCGTCGGCGGACAGCCAAGTGCTAATATGCCAACGCTGCCGGGCGCAGATTTTGCCGCTGGGGTCGTGCTTGGCGCGCAGAATTTCGCCTCCAATACCATCGGTGATCTGACCTCCTTCACCGAACGCATCACCAATAAGACCAACCCGATGCCCAAGCCGACCTATTCTTCCAGCACTCGTTCTGGCGGTGGCAGCAGCGGACGCAGCTGTGCCTGCGCCTGTGCCTGTGCGGGTTGTGCCTGTGCATGTGCTGGCGGCGGACGCTAATAAGATTCAGCCAACCGATTCAACGGTATAAAAGGGAAGCGACTTGCCCAGAAAACCATCCCTCCCCCCAGAAAGTGGCATGTACCACTTCTTGCAAGAAGACACCCACCACAAAGAGCGCATCCATTTGCGTATTGATGAAGATGGTTCAGGTTTTTTGCTGCGCAATGCCAACAATCTTTACATCCTGAATCAGACCGCTGCCGCCATGGCCTATCTCAAACTGCATGATGTCAACGAGAAAGCCATTCTCAGGACCATGCTGCGCACCTATGACATTGACCGCGATCAAGCCGCGCAAGATTTGGAAGAATTCTCTGCCCTGTTTCGTCAGCTGCTTAGTGATGATGATACCTGCCCCTTACACGATCTACACTTACAGACCGTTGCTCCTGCATCAAATCTGCCTTCAGCCCCTTACCGCATGGACCTTGCCATCACCTACCATTGCAACAACCAGTGCGCCCATTGCTACAACGCGCGTTCGCGTCAGTTCCCCGAACTGACCACTGACCGGTGGAAGGAGGTGCTCGATCACCTCTGGGAGATCGGAATCCCTCACATCATCTTCACCGGTGGCGAACCCACTCTGCGCACAGACCTGCCTGAATTGATCGCCTACGCCGAATCTTTAGGACAGATCACAGGCATCAACACCAACGGACGGAAGTTGAAGGATCCGGCTTATGTGCAGACCCTGGTGGACGCCGGGTTGGATCATGTCCAGATCACTTTTGAATCTTTAGAACCTGCCATCCATGACCAGATGCAAGGTGTTACTGGCGCGTGGGCAGACACTGTGGCTGGTATCCGCAACGTGGTCGCCAGCTCTCTTTACATGATGACCAACACCACCATGCTGACAACCAACCAGCATACCATCGCTGATACCATCGATTTTCTGGCAGATCTGGGCGTACCGACCATCGGGCTCAATTCTTTGATCCACGCCGGTAAAGGCGCCAAGAACCAGACCGGCCTCTCTCACACAGACATCGAAGTGTTGTTAGCGGTTGCCAAAGAAAAAGCGGACCGTCACAACCTGCGCCTGATCTGGTATACCCCCACCCAATATTGCCACTTCCATCCCATCTTGCAAGGTGTGGGCGCCAAAGGTTGTTCAGCCGCCAAATACAACATGTGCATTGAGCCCAACGGCGATGTACTGCCCTGCCAATCCTATTATTCGTCAGTTGGCAATATCTTGACGGAAGAATGGCAAAACATCTGGCATCACCCATTGTGTGAGGCCATTCGTGAACACACCCTCATACCGGCAGCCTGTCACCAATGCAGCCTACTGGATGAATGCGGCGGCGGCTGTCCGCTCGCCTATCTCGATCATGCTTACCTGGCACCCAAACCATTTATTGAACCAATACCTGAAGAAATGGAGTTAGTTAGCGATGAAATTCCTGAATGATCTCTTGGAAAAGCTGTATCCCCCTGTCAAACCGCTGCAACCCGGCCTGTATTCGTATCGTCCTGAAAAAGACGATGATTTTCCGTTCTCCATGCACTTACGCATTGAAACACCCGAACATGCCATCCTGATCCTGCATGCCAAAACTGTGCTGCACCTCAACCAGACAGCGGCAGAATTTCTCTATGACTTCATCCAACACATGAGCCGCGACAGAACCATCAAAGCCTTATCAAAACGCTATGCTGTCGCCAAGGCAACCATTGCGTCCGATTATGATGACCTGTTTGAACGTTTACAGGTATTGATGACCACCCCCGACCTTGATCCGGTCAGCTTCCTTGACTTCGAGCGCCAGGTGCCCTACTCCGGCGAGATCGCCGCACCCTATCGCCTCGATCTTGCGTTGACCTATCGTTTTTCTGAAGGTAGTGAGGTGGAAAGCGAGCTCCAGAAACGCATCACACAGGAACTCAGCGAAGAAGAGTGGCTGCGGGTCGTCGAAAAATCGTGGGAGATCGGTGTACCGCACCTGATCTTCACCGGCGGCGAACCCACCTTACAACCTTATCTGCCGAAATTACTGGCAGCGGCAGAAACCCATGGACAGGTGACAGGCATATTGACCGATGGGGTAAAATTAACCGACCGTGACTACATGAACCTGTTATTGAACCAGGGTCTTGATCACATCGTGCTGGTGTTGGACCCTGACCAGGACGCCTGCTGGGAAGCCGTCGCCAACCTCCTGCCAGAAGACATCCATGTGACCGTGCACCTTACCATCAACCAGACTGACACCGATTACTACCAGAACTTGTTGGAGAATTTGCAGAATCAACAAGTGAGCAACATCTCTTTGAGCGCCCGCACCAAGGACATGCAGCAGACGCTGGACGAGGTCAATGAGATTGCTCTCGATCTGGGTTTTTCCATCACTTATGACATCCCTGTTCCCTACTCGCATTACAATCCGGTCGAACTTGAACTGGAAGCCGAAGAAGTCAAGGAGGTTGGCAACGCCTGGCTATACATCGAGCCAGACGGCGAT
>DSBE01000194.1 GCA_011053085.1 Chloroflexota bacterium | reverse complement strand
GGTCAGTGCGAACCAGGGAATTGGCTATTGGGTCGCTGTTGTTCTTGGTAATTTATTCATTATTGGATTCGAAGGCATGATCGTTGGTATTCAAACGCTGCGTCTTGAATACTATGAATTTTTCAGCAAGTTTTTCAGTGGCGGTGGAAATCCTTTCCGTCCGATCAAGTTAGAAAACTCAAATACTTAGGAGAAGAAATGAACGTATTTATGTTTGGCATTCTGGTTGCGATGATCCCTATGATTCCTGCGGTAATTTTTTTCATGCGAGCCAGAGATAATGCGCCACAGCAAGCTACCCAGCGCTTAATGGCTGGATTAAAGGCATTCAATGTGGTGATCGGGTTGATGGCTGTTGGGTTAGGGATAGTATGGCTGGCAACACCATCTTCCGTCTCTGCGGCTGTTCTCGGCGAAACTGCTGCCACTACAAGTGACCCATATGCAGCATTAGGCGCTGCGATATCAACCGGCCTGGCGGCGATCGGCGCTGGTATGGCGGTCAGTGGTACTGGTTCTGCGGCAGTCAGCGCGATTGCAGAAAAACCTGAATCGTTTGGCCGTGCCCTCATTTTTGTAGGGCTGGCGGAAGGTATTGCTATTTACGGCTTGATCATTTCATTTATGATTCTTAATCGATAAACAGAGATGAAGATTCGTGTGATTGGAAATTCTGAGGCTGTGCAGGGTTTCGCGCTGGTAGGCATCCAGGGCGAGATTACTGCAACTGCAGACGAAGCCAATGCAGCAATTGACCATGCACTGGCTATGGAGAATATTGGCATCGTTCTCATCACTGAAGATGCAGCTGTATTGATCCAGGCACGGATTGATCAATTAAAATTTCAGAGTGAGATCCCTTTGGTGGTCGTAATACCAGCGCCCAACCCAGTTTCAAGTAAACAGGAATCCCTTAATGAGATCATCGAACGAGCGATTGGCATCAAATTTTAGAGGTATGGCTGATTGCAGGTCTGGAGAATAATCTATGGATGGAAATGCCGCAAATACTCAAAATTTTTCCCGAACAGTCCTAAGAACCGCTGAACAGGAATCACAAAAGATTCTATCTGAAGCACAGGAAAAATCCAATCAAATCAGAGAAACTGCTCAGCAGGAACGAGAGGATGCGGTTCATCAGGTGATTGCGAACGCGGTTAAAGAGGCAGATTTTATTCGGAATAAGAACCTTGCAACCGTGGAAGCAGAAGTGCAAATGAATTGGCTGGTCAAACGTGAAGAATTGATCAACCAGGTTTTCGAAGAGAGCCTTGCTTCTCTGCACAAGATTGTTGAACAGGAAGAGTACATGACGATCGTGGAAGAACTGATTATCGAATCCATCTTCCAGGTCAATGACGAGAACGTTCTGATTCACCTCGATGAGAAGGCAAATCAATTGTTAGACGATTCTCGTTTGAAAGAGATCGCTGACGAGCATAATGTAACCCTCATGCGAGGAGATGTGTTGATACAAAAATTTGGGGTGATTGCGCACACTGTTGATGGACATCGCCAATTCGATAATACTCTCCAGGCCAGGCTGGAACGAATGAAGAGCAAGCTAAGGATGCCGGTCTATCAACTTCTGATGGGAGAAAAATGATGGCGATCGAAATTGGTAAAATCATCTGGGTCAATGGGCCTGTGGTTCGTGTACGCGGTTCACGAGAAGTGCGCATGCTGGAAATGGTAGAGGTGGGCGAAGAACACTTGATCGGTGAGATCATTGGTTTGAACGAAGATGTGATGACTGTGCAGGTCTATGAAGAGAACTCTGGCATGCGGCCGGGAGAGCCAGTGTTTGGCACAGGGATGTCTCTTTCGGTTGAGTTGGGTCCTGGTTTGCTGCGCAGTATTTTTGACGGTATTCAGCGGCCCTTGCCAGTGATGGAACGCAAAGAGGGAACATTTATCTCTCGAGGCGTGAAACTCACCTCGTTGTATCGTGGTTCGCTGTGGGAGTTCACTCCTGTGATTAAGGAAGGTGTTGAGGTTTCTGGTGGAGCCATTCTTGGCAGTGTTCCCGAAACCAATGCGTTGGAACATTTCATCATGGTTCCTCCCACATTGAAGGGAGTTATCACCTGGATTGCGCCGAATGGGCAATACAAACTGGAGGAACCCATTGCAAAGTTGCTTACGCCGTCTGGAGAACATGATCTCTCTATGCTCCAGCATTGGCCAGTAAGGCGTCCGCGCCCATTTCTCCAGCGCGAAACCCCCAATGAATTATTGATCACTGGCCAACGCATTCTGGACACATTCTTCCCATTGGCGAAGGGCGGCGCTGCTGCCATTCCTGGTGGATTTGGCGCGGGGAAGACCATAACCCAGCACCAGATCGCCAAATGGTCGAATGCGGATATTGTCATCTATATTGGCTGCGGTGAACGCGGCAATGAAATGACAGAAGTGCTGCAAGAATTTCCTGATCTGATTGATCCCCGCAACAACCAACCCTTGATGGAACGCACGGTGCTGATTGCCAACACCTCCAATATGCCGGTGGCAGCTCGCGAAGCCAGTATTTATACTGGTATTACCATCGCAGAATACTACCGCGATATGGGATATGATGTTGCCTTGATGGCGGATTCAACCTCACGTTGGGCAGAAGCACTGCGTGAGATATCTGGCCGTCTGGAAGAAATGCCAGCGGAAGAAGGATATCCTGCGTATTTAGGTGCCAGGCTGGCAGAATTCTATGAGCGCGCTGGAAAAGTTAAGACACTCAACCATCGTCAGGGCTCGGTCAGCGTGATCGGCGCGGTCTCTCCTCCCGGCGGCGATTTCTCTGAACCAGTCACCCAGCATACTCGACGGTATATCCGCACATTCTGGGCGTTGGATAAAGCCCTTGCGTCTGCGCGCCATTTTCCTTCGGTGAACTGGTTGAACAGCTATAGTGAATATGTAGATACGCTAAACGATTGGTGGACGGCGAAGACCGGGTACGATTGGCAAGAGCTGCGATCGCAAGGCATGGAGATAATGAACGAAGAAAGTCGTCTGAGCCAGATTGTGCAATTGGTGGGGCCGAGTGCATTGCCTGATGAACAGCGCCTCATCCTTGAAACAGCTCGTCTCATTAAAGAAGGCTTTATGCAACAAAATGCAATGGATGATGTAGATACATTTACAACCATAGAAAAACAAATCAAAATGTTGGATGTCATTTTGTATTTTCACCGACGTGCCGAAAAAGCGATCCAATTGGGTGTGTTTGCTTCAGCATTACATTCACTTGATGTTGTCACGACCATCATCCGTATGAAAACCCAGGTAATTAATCGCAATGTAAGCCAGCTTGATGAAATTCGGGCACAGATCGACCGGGAACTTAGTGAATTGGAGCAGCAATACGTATGAGTATCTTAGCAAAATACAAAGGACAAGAAGTTTCTGGTGTATCACGTATTGAAGGGCCTATTGTTGTGGTTGAGAGTCCCGGTGTGGTTGGTTATGATGAAGTTGTTGATATCTATGATGAAGAAGGCAAAATACGTCAGGGCCGTGTTCTGGAAGCAGGAGAAAATTTTGCTATCGTAGAGGTATTCTCCGGTACAACCGGGTTATCTATTGACAATACGCGCGTTCGTTTCCAGGGACGTCCGTTGCGAATCTCAGTTTCGTCAGAGATGCTGGGACGGATTTTTAATGGTCTTGGCGATCCCATTGATGGTGGGCCAGAACCGCTTGCTGATAAGTATGCCAATATCAATGGGCTGCCGATCAATCCAGCAGCACGGAAATATCCCCGCGATTATATCCAGACTGGTATTTCAACCATTGATGGTATGAATACATTGGTGATGGGGCAAAAGCTTCCCATCTTTTCAGGAAATGGTTTGCCGCATGACCAGTTGGCTGCTCAGATCGTTACTCAAGCGGATCTGGGAAGTGCAGTGGATCGGCCTCAATCACAAACCACAGAATTCGCAGTCATCTTTGCTGCCATGGGGATCAAACATGATCAGGCTGCGTTTTTTCGTGACACCTTCACAAAAACAGGCGCATTAAGTCGCGTAGCCATGTTCCTCAATCTGGCAGATGATCCTCCTGTAGAACGTATTGTTACCCCACGACTCGCCCTCACTTTGGCTGAATACTTGGCTTTTGATCTGGGAATGCATGTCCTGGTAATTATGACAGACATGACCAGTTATTGTGAAGCCCTGCGCCAGATATCAAACATACGCGGTGAAGTCCCAAGTCGAAAAGGCTATCCAGGATATCTTTATTCTGATCTGGCACAAGTTTATGAAAGGACCGGTCGTATCAAACTCAGTTATGGTTCTATTACACAGATTCCAATCCTGACGATGCCTAACGATGATATCACTCATCCAGTACCTGATCTGACCGGTTATATCTCTGAAGGCCAGGTAGTGCTGGATCGCAGTCTTTTCCAGAAAGGCATATATCCGCCGATTTCTGTGCTTCCGAGCCTCTCTCGTTTGATGAAGGATGGAATCGGGGCCGGAAAAACACGTGCTGATCACAGCCATCTGGCAGCGCAGTTGTATGCGGCTTTTGCGCATGTGCAAGAAATTCGCGCTCTGGCTTCAGTAATCGGGGAAGAAGAAATGTCCAGCATTGATCAGCAGTACCTGGCATTTGGCAATCAATTTGAACTTGGGTTCGTCCGACAGGATCATGATGAAAATCGAAGTATTGAAGAAACATTGCGATTGGCGTGGAAATTGCTATCAATGCTCCCGCTTGAAGAATTGACACGGTTGACGGCCGATGAGATTGATCAGTATTTTGGTAAGTTCTAATGGCGCGTCTCAATATTCCTCCTACTCGCAGTAATTACCTGAAGATCAAAAGCGATTTAACTTTTGCACGGGAAGGATT
>DSBE01000098.1 GCA_011053085.1 Chloroflexota bacterium | reverse complement strand
CCTCACCAACACCCCCCTGCCGCTTGCCACCGCCACGCCGGAACCGCCAGCCACTGTCACCGTTGCTGTTGAGGCGACCGAGACCCCCCTGCCAACCGACACCCCCGAAGCGACCTTCACACCGACCCCCGTCGAAGAACTGATGACCGGGCCGATCTCAACCGCCTTCCTCGATATCTACTTTGATGCCGTGGTGCGCCGCGATTATGGCTCCGCCTGGAACAACCTCACCCCTGCATTCAAGGAGCGCCGTCATGGCAATTCATTGCAGGATTACATCGACGGCTACGAAACCATGAAGGTGTGCGACATCACTGTATCCAATCCTGTGATCACCTACAACACCGGCACCTACGCGCGCATCTCTGCCCATTTCGTGTATGAGACCGGTGCTGCCTGCACGGTGACTCAGCACGATTTCATCGCCCATTTTGTCTACAGCGGCGCCCAACAGCGCTGGCTGCTGGACGGCCTCACCTACCCGTAACGCCTTTGCCCCTGTTCCTGTTCAGGATTCTCATCAGGACATTTCTATCTTGCTCCCGATAGGACATTTCTACTTTGCGCTGACACAAACGCCTTTGACCCCTTGCGCATCCACCGCGGGTCTGTTATACTACACGCGGTTAAAAAACGAAACCTGATGGCTTGAAAGCCCAAAGGTTCAATCACACACGTTTCTGGACCACTCCCCGCGTGCTGTCAAGCGGAAAACGACAGTCAGGGAATGGGACGAAAGAAACGGAAGCTCCTCCCGCAAGATTGCCGAACGGGCGGAGAACAAAACGCAAGGAGATTTAAAAAATGGCAAATATTTCTATGAAGAAGCTGCTGGAAAGCGGCGTGCATTTTGGTCACCGCACCAACAAATGGAACCCGAAGATGCGTCAGTACATCTTCACCGAGCGCAATGGTATCCATATCATTGACCTGTCGCAAACGGTCAGCGCCCTGCATCAATCACTGGATCTGGTGCAAAAAACCGTGCGCCGCGGCGGCACTGTGCTGTTTGTAGGCACCAAGCGCCAGGCACAGGAAACCATCCGCGAAGAAGCCGAACGCTGCGGTATGCCCTATGTGACCGAGCGCTGGCTGGGCGGTACCATCACCAACTGGAAAACCATCAAAGAGCGCCTCAAAGAACTGGAACGCCTTGAGAACATGCAGGAAACCGGTGAGATCTTCCGCCTGACCAAAAAAGAAGGCTTGATGATTCAGCGCGACATTGATCGTCTGGAATCACGCCTGGGTGGTGTGCGCAAGATGCCCGGCACCCCCGACTTGCTGTTCGTAGTCGATATCATGCGCGAAGCCACCGCCGTTCACGAAGCCAATTTGCGCAATATCCCCGTGATCGCCATGGTGGACACCAACTGTGACCCCAAGAACATCGACTATGTCATTCCCTCCAATGATGACGCCATCCGCGCCATCAAATTGATTGTGACCTACATGGCCGATGCTGTGCTGGAAGCCAAAGCCTTCTCCGAAAAAGACGAAGCAGAAGAAGAGACCAGCACCGCCGATGAAGAAACCCGCCGCCGCGAACGCCGCGCCATCCGTGTGGAAGAGCCCGAACTGAGCGACGAAGACCTGCTGGGTGCTTCTACCCTCGCCAAGATCGTCGTTGAAGAAGAGGAACTCGAAGAAGAAGCAGAAGAAGAGACCGAACAGGTTGAAGGTGATGCAGAGTCCGTTGCAGAAGTAGTGACGGAAGAACCCGCCGAAGAATCTGAAGCAGAGGTTGAAGAAGAAGCACCTGCTGAGGATGACGTCGAAGACGAAGAAGAATCTGAAGAGTAAGCAACAGGAAAAGTAGGAACAAACGAGGAAAATATGGCAATCACAACCGCTCAAATCAAAGAACTGCGTGACGCAACCGGCGTCGGCATTCTCGACTGCCGCAGCGCCCTGGAAGTGTCTGACGGCGATATGGATAAAGCACTGGATTACCTGCGCGAACGCGGCCTGGCAAAAGCCGCCAAACGCGCTGGCCGCGCCGCCTCTGAAGGCGTGATCGAACAATACTCCCACGGCGATGGCCGTGTGGGCGTCATGGTAGAAATCAACTGCGAAACCGACTTTGTCGGCCGCTCAGAGCAGTTCCGCCACCTGGCGCACGAGATCGCGCTGCAGATCGCTGCCGCCGCCCCGCTCTATATCAGCGAGGATAACATTCCCCAGGAAGCGCTGGATCGCGAGATCGCAGTTGCCACCGCCAAAGCACGCGCCGAAGGCAAACCCGAAAATATCATTCCGCGCATCGTGGAAGGTTTCGTCAAATCATACAAAGAAGACAACGTGCTGCTCAACCAGGCTTACATCCGTGACGAGAGCAAAAAGGTGCAGGACCTGATCGCGGAAGCTGTCGCCAGTTGCGGTGAAAATATCGTTGTGCGCCGTTTTGCCCGCTGGGGACTGGGTGAAACCAGCAGCGACGAAACAGGCGAGGAATAATCCGCCGGAAACGCTTATAGAAGATGAAAAAGCCACCAGAAATAACAAATCGGGTGGCTTTTTTTCTGGCACATTCACGGCTATAATCAGAGCAAGAAGACAAAGGATATGGGAGAAATGGAACAAGAACAACAGATCAAACGTGTGCTGCTGAAAATCAGCGGCGAAGCCCTGGCACCTTCTGCGGGTGTAGCCGGCATTGACCCCACCAGCGCCAATTTCATTGCCGAACGTATCAAAGAGGTGTTCGACCTGGGCATCGATGTCGGCATCGTTATCGGCGGCGGCAACCTGTGGCGCGGACGCGACCAGATGGCCAACGGCATGGACCGTGCCAACGCCGACTACATCGGCATGCTGGCCACCGTCATGAACGCCCTCACCCTGATGGACGCACTCGAAGCCATCGGCGTGGTCACCCGTGTGCAGACCGCCATCGGCATGCAGTCGGTGGCAGAACCTTACATCCGCCGCCGCGCCATCCGCCACATGGAAAAAGGGCGCGTGGTCATCTTTGGGGGCGGCACCGGCAACCCCTACTTCTCGACCGACACGGCTGCCGCGCTGCGCGCCATGGAGATCGGGGCGGATGTACTTATCAAAGCCACCAAGGTGGACGGGGTGTATGACATGGACCCCAAAACCAACCCGTCGGCGGTCAAATTTGAATCGATCACCTTCATTGAAGCCCTGCAGCGCCGTCTGAACGTGATGGACAGCCCGGCCCTGTCGCTGTGTATGGAAAACAACCTGCCGGTGCTGGTGTTGAACCTGTGGGAAGAACACGCCCTCAAAAACGCCATCAGCGGCGATATGTCCATCGGCACCTGGATCCGCGGTGACTGACCTCGCTCAAAAAGAGTGTCTTTTCGACCGAGTGAAATGAGCCAGCAAATCGAAAAGGCTAAGACTGAGCAATGATCAAGACACCTGGTTTATTCTCGTAAGCCAGGTGTTGTGATTTAACGGGAAGGCAGCGATGGCACAAATCCCATGGTTCATTTGAAAATCCCGGCATGATACAATTCACAAACCATTAATCACACAATTAAGGAATGTACCATGACCATTCAAGAGATTATCAACGCAATTCTTGCCTACCATCCTGACCTGGGTGACCGCCGTACCTGCGATGTCATCATCGGAAGCGACCCCGCCGTGGAATGCACTGGCATCGTGGTATCCATCGCTCCTACCGTCGCCGTAATCCGTAAAGCCATTGAATTGGGCGCGAATTTCATCCTCGTGCATGAACCGACCTTCTACAGCGGCTACGATGATGAATGCGAGTGGCTGGCGGGCAACGAGGTTTATGAGGAAAAACGCCAGCTGCTGCTCGATCACGGCATTGTCATCTACCGCGACCATGACCATATTCACACCCACCGCCCCGACGGCATCTTCCACTACATGATGAAACAGTTAGGCTGGCTGGAATACACCCAACCGGGCGCGGGATTAATGTCGCAGATAAAACTGCCCGAAACCACCTTCGGCGAACTGGTGCAGCACGTCAAACAAGCCATGGGGCTTGACACCATCCGCTACATCGGCAACCTGAACGCCAAAGTCTCCACCGTCGGCTTCTGCGGCCATCTGCTGCCCAATGAGAACACCAATTGGAGCAACAATGAGCAGGTGGCAGCCGCCTGGCAATATGACGTGGTCATCCCCGGCGAGATCGTCGAATGGACGCTGCCGCTGTACATCCAGGATGCCGCCCTGCTGGGCAAAGCCAAAGGCATGATCCTGCCCGGGCATTTCATCCAGGAAGAAGCCGGCATGCGCTGGGCGGAAGCATGGCTGCGCCCCCTCGTCGGCAACGAACTGCCCATCATGTTTGTTTCTGCCGGAGATATGTTCAAGTATATGTGAGGAAGAGATCTTGTTCTTCAGATAACAGAATTGCTATCATCTACGATAGTAGCGGTGGTAGATCTACCGCCGCTACTGAATTCATTCACCAACCAATAACCTGCGTGTGTTTTCCTGCGGTCGGTCGGAAAGACAAAATCAATGAACACGAAGGGGCAGGGCTCGACCCTGCCCGCAGCAAAGCTGATTCCACGATTCGAAGGATCGAAACCGCCTTACATTATCAGTCAGCTAAACGGATTATCATGCCCAGCCGTTCCGATTCCTCCACTCCCTGCGGTCGGTCGGAAGGACAAAAGCGCGTTATTTGCTTTCCTGAACGTGAACAAGCGAAGCTTGTTACGTGAAGAATCCCCCTGTGCTTCACATACCACAACCACCGGCGGCTTACCATGTTGAGCCTGATAGGATGCTTCGACTGCGAACTGCGTTCGCCGCTCAGCAATACACCTTCGCGTTATTTGTCATCCTGAGCGGAGTCGAAGGATCGAAACCGCCTTACATTATCAGTCAGCTAAACGGATTATCATGCCCAGCCGTTCCGATTCCTCCACTCCCTGCGG
>DSBE01000292.1 GCA_011053085.1 Chloroflexota bacterium | reverse complement strand
GGGTTGGCGGTGTGTTTGTGCCGGTCTGGCCTGGAGATGGCGAGATTCCACTCACCATTGAGTGGCAACCTTTTACTTATGAAATCCACAACGGAAGCAGAATTGTAACAGGACTATTGGTGCCGACCATTTATGGTGCAGAAGAAGCAGACCAGATTTATCGGTTGGATGGTATCTACCTCCCGCAGGGCAGCGGCAGCGAATACACGGCGATGATCCGGTTTGATGCAGATGGAGGTATGCGCGATATGCTTACCTTCGGGAAAGTTGGTGAGGAGCGTGTATTGCCGTATAAGGTCATTCCAAACGCGGGTGATACATTCATCATATACGACAAGGAGTTTGTTCACGATGATGAGAAAACGGCAGAAATGGCACTTGATTTGACGGGTGCTGATCTGCCTTTTGGCTGGGAATTGCTGTTGACAATGGCTATCGAGAATGCCGCGCAACAAAATTACCGCTTTGGTATCGGCGAATTTGATCTATATCGGGGGGCAACCCTGACTTTTTCTGAAAATGACCTGTGGTGGACAAAGAACGAAGCCCCCGATGGCAATTTCGTTGTAGGTTTGGCGGTAGTTGATCTTGACGGAAATTATTTTATCGGGTTTTTGCCATTCAGTGTGATACCATAAACTCTGGGCAGGTTTGATAGCATTTGATAGTTGCCGTCCATATAATAAAGACAGCAGACAGTATTGAGGTTTCCTATGCAACAAGTTGCCATCATTGGAATCGGTTCTACCGAAGTTAACGAACACTGGGAATATTCCTTACGAGAATTGGCTGGTTTCGCGGCGTTAGCAGCTATGGAAGATGCTGAAGTCAGTCATGTCGATGGTATGTTTGTCGGCAATATGATGTCGGGCACTGCCAATCGGCAACAACACCTGGGGGCATATCTCTCTGATTGGATCGGAATGCCGATGATCGAAGGGGTGCGGATAGAGTCTGCCTGCTCATCCGGGAGCGCAGCATTTCGGGCTGCCCTGATATCGGTGGCCTCAGGTGAGTTGGACACGGCCCTGGTGATTGGTGTTGAGAAAATGACTGACGTCACCGCCTCAGAGATTTCAACGGAATTGTCAACAGCCGCAGACGCGGATTGGGAGTCAGACCAGGGGGTGTCTTTTGTCGGGTTAAATGCACTGTTAATGCAGCGCTATATGCATGAATATGGCTGGCAGAAAGCAGACTTCGCCAACTTTGCACTCAATGCGCATGCCAACGGGGCAGGAAACCCGAAAGCGCGTTTCCAACGGGCAATAACGATGGAACAGTATGAAAAGGCAACCATGATCGCTCCACCAATAAACATCATGGACGCTTCACCGGTGAGTGATGGCGCGGCTGCTGTAGTAATCACCAGTACTGACGTAGCGAACTCCCTGAGAAAACATCCCATCGTAAGCATTATTGGATCGGCAGCTTCTACAGATTCCATCACCGTACACGGCAGAAAAGACCCGTTGTGGTTGACCGCTGCTTATGAAAGTGCAAAGGTCGCTTACGGCCAGGCTGGAATTTCTCCTTCGGAAATCGACTTTTTTGAGCTGCACGATGCATTCAGCATCATGTCGGCTCTGTCCCTGGAAGCCTGCGGCTTTGCTGAGCGTGGGAAAGGGCCTCGTCTTGCTCTCGATGGCGATATTTATCCGTCCGGCAGGATTCCTATAGCAACCAGGGGTGGATTGAAGGCAAGGGGTCATCCTGTCGGCGCCACCGGTGTGTATCAAATCGTGGAGGCGGCAGAGCAGCTGCGCGGAGAAGCCGGCAAAAACCAGATCGAAAATGCGCGTATTGGTATGACACAAAATATTGGTGGCAGTGGTTCGAATGTCATCACCCATATTTTCAGCAACTTATGACCAAAAAGGTAGACAAATTAATCGAGAATATAGGCCAGTATCGCGAGCAAAGTTTCCGCATTGCCCCAGGGCTGCGTTTACACAGCAAGGAGGAGGCAGTCGCCTTCGTCAATGAGCGAGGTTTTATCCTGTTTCACCCCGCCAAAGATTTCATCATGCCTTCTTTGTGGACTGCAACCGCCGGTGACCGTCCGGTGCCAAACGAGCACGATGATCCGGGCCACGTCAGCTGGGGATGGAAAGACGCCTTGTTGGGGAAAAGACAATGTTATTATGGCCGTTTTTTGAAAAAGAAGATGACCTTCATTTCGTTGGATCTGCTGCCCAGTTTTTACCGGCTATCTGACAATTTTGATGATTATGAGCACGATTATGAAGTTCGCTATTCGTCTGGCAGCATGAGTTATGAGGCGAAAAGCATCTATGAGGTGTTGTTGGAAAACGGCCCGCTGCATACATTGGAACTACGGCGGCGCGCAAACTTATGGGGCCGGGAGAGCCAATACCGATACAGCAAGGCATTGGACTTCTTACAAACAGAATTGATGATCCATCCGGTGGGTATTGCCGAGGCTGGCCGTTGGAATTACGCCTTTATCTTTGATATCCTGCCGCATTATTATTCCAAACTGATAGAACAGGCAAAACAAATTACCGACCGTGAAGCGGAGCGAAATATTTTGCACGCATATTTGCGTTCGCTAGGGGCGGTGAATTTTGCCGAGACTGTCAGATTGCTCAAGTTGCAGAAAAAGCGCGTGGAGAAACGGTTTGCTGAGATGGCAGAAGAAGGGATTTGTCATCCACTGTCTGAATCACAAACTGGTGGGGATTATCAAGTGATTCTTAAAGAATTGTTGATATAATCTACAGAATACAGAGCGCTGTTTTGCCAATCGAATGAGAGGAACCCCATGGAATTTCATATCTCGGCGGCTGCACGTAACAAATATTCTTTCGACGAAGTACTCTTCGCCAAACGAGGCAATCTGCTCCTCTCAAATTACCGGGCTGCCTTACGGCTGGCGGAACAGCTGAAGGATCATCGTGCTAAATCTGGAGAAGATCCCAACAAAATTAGCGCAGCCGAGTTGTTCGCAATTGGGTTGATGGATGAAATATTTCATTTTGTGATAGAAAAATATCAAAATGAGGTCAATCCTGCAACATTTCAAAAAGCGTTGGCTTTCTTGTCCAGCGAAACTAACACTGAGGATGTAGATGCGACATTAGAAAAGTTCAATGAATACTTCCCGCCTTCTCAGGTCTTTTCAGGAATGTTAACTCCACAGGAATATCTCCAAAATACCGAGGATGGTACCAGCAATCGCGAATCCTCATTGGAAGAGATGCTGCTGCTTTGGGTTGAAAATAAAAATCCGGCGTTGGCTACCTACCGTGAGTTGTTTGATGAGAGTCGTTTGTTGGAGGAAACAAAGTATGCGGATGTCAAGACGGGCCTCTATAGGTTTTTCGAAAATAACCCCAAATTTCCTGCGGCTTCATTGAACCTGATCGATTTTCTGATGGAACCTGCCAGAAAATCCCCCGGTTCCATCGCCGGGCAGTTGGAATATATCAAAGAACATTGGGGAACTATCATTGGTGATTTGATTGCACAGATTTTACGGGGGCTGGATTTTATCAAAGAAGAACAGGATCATTTTGCTTTTCTTGGTGCAGGCACGGTGCAAACCTTTGTGCCAGATTACTCACAGGGCTTTGGTGAGAGTGATGTTGTAAAATTCGCGGTTGACAAAGAATGGATGCCCAAACTGGTTTTGATCGCGAAAAATGCTTATGTCTGGCTGGATCAACTAAGCAAAGAATATGGCAGGCACATCCATTACCTGAATGAAGTACCAGACGAGGAATTGGACCGGCTGCGCCGTCTGGGTATTACCGGATTGTGGTTGATCGGTTTGTGGGAACGCAGCAGGGCTTCTGCTAACATCAAACGCTTATGCGGCAATCCTGAAGCGCTGGCGTCCGCTTATTCACTCTATGAATACGAAGTTGCTTCGGACTTAGGTGGTGAGATGGCGTATCAGAACTTGTTTGATCGCTCCATTCGCAGAGGAATCCGGCTGGGCAGTGATATGGTTCCCAACCATATGGGGATAGATTCACCGTGGGTGGTGGAACATCCTGACTGGTTTATACAGTTGCCTTACCCGCCGTTTCCCGGTTACCAATTCTCAGGACCGAATTTGTCATCGGATGACAGGGTGGAAATTCTGTTGGAGGATCATTACTACGAACGCAGTGACGCCTCTGTGGTATTCAAGCTGCATGAAAAATGGCACAACCGTGACCGCTTTATCTACCATGGCAATGATGGCACCAGCATGCCGTGGAATGATACTGCCCAGTTGAATTATCTGCTGCCTGAGGTGCGAGAAGCCGTCATGAACCAGATTCTGGCGGTTGCCAAAAAATTCCCGGTGGTCCGATTCGATGCTGCCATGACGCTGACTAAAAAACACTTCCAGCGCTTGTGGTATCCAGAGCCGGGGAGCGGCGGTGACATTCCTTCCCGGGCGGAATTCGGTCTGACCAAGGCGGAGTTTGACAAAGCGATGCCCGCAGAATTCTGGCAGGAGGTCGTTGACCGGGTGGCGCAGGAAGCGCCGGATACGTTGCTGCTGGCAGAAGCATTCTGGTTGATGGAAGGATACTTCGTACGGACGCTGGGTATGCATCGGGTGTATAACAGTGCTTTTATGAACATGCTGCGTGACGAAGACAATGCCAAGTACCGCGACTTGATTCGCAAGACTTTAGAATTTGAGCCGCAGATATTGCAGCGGTACGTGAATTTCATGAATAACCCGGATGAAGAAACAGCGGTCAATCAATTTGGTAAAGGCGATAAGTATTTTGGCGTCTGTGCCATGATGGCCACCTTGCCAGGCCTGCCGATGTTCGGTCACGGCCAATTTGAAGGCTTCAGTGAAAAGTATGGCATGGAGTACAAAAAAGCGTATTGGGACGAAAAGGTGGATGACGACTTGTTACACCGCCATGC
>DSBE01000034.1 GCA_011053085.1 Chloroflexota bacterium | reverse complement strand
CATGATAATAATAGGTAAGGTGCCTCGTTCCAGGGCATACTCGACGATTTGTTGCAGATACAATTCATAACGATCGACGGTGCCTTCTTCGCGCCAGGTTTCCAGGTTTATGAACACGATGGAAGGATTGTGGATGCGCCATTCACATTCCATGGGGTTTTCACCCGGCCGGCACAGGTCAGGATCGGCCCGCACCGGCGAAAGTACTGAGGCTGCCGTGAAACCGCCGCGAACCGCCGCGCCTTCACGGGCAAAGGAATCACGGTAATGTCTGATCATGGAAGACAGGGCGACATCAGTGCCGGTCAGGGTGAATTGTCCCAGCCCATATCTGCCAAGAAAAACAAATGGGATCGCCTGGCAATCACCCACAACAGAGATGTGGTTTGGGTTTCGGCCCATGGCAATGCCCTGTTCGTAGATGGCAAGGGCGTATTCGGTGATCTCTGGCATGATGGGAATGTCTTTCCAGTTGAGGTCGGCAGGCACCTCACGGGTGATGATCAACTGTGGATCTGGTTTAATGGTAGGCTCTGTTGATTGCTCTGCAGATGCCAGTATTGCCGTGGCTGTAGGGATTGGATTGTTCTCCGCCTCAGCGATTGCATTATTATCTTGTTCTTCTGATAAAGGGAGGGCATAGTCATCGCTATCAGGCGCTTTGGTTTCAGTGAGTGAACCGGTACCTGTTGCGGGCAAAACTTGCTGTTCTGCAGTGTTACAGGCTGTCACCGCCAGAAGAAGGGATATCATTATGAGAAGAATAGACACAGACAGAGAACAGGTTCTAATCATGATTGGGCAATTATACCATGAGGGCAGGGACTATGCGCGTAGCCAATTAATGATGCGTATCGGAATCCAGGCCAGAAATTGCGGTACCAGGCTGATTAAAAAGGTGACGCCAACCAGCCGCAGCAGGCCATCGACATATGGGTACAGGTTGGCAAGCAACCATTGGGTGGTTTGGGTCAGGACCGCAATGAGGATAAGCACGACCAGAATTACCCCCAGATGGATCCAGTAACGCCGGTCAGACGGAGAAGGCACCATTTCACTGGAGACCGCAAAAGTTAGATAGAGGGCAAGCCAAAACCAGAAGGTCTTCGCGTTTTGCCAGATGGCCGCGAGCTGGATATCAGCCTCACCAGCAGCCAATGAGTTGATTGATGGCAGCCCCATTAAGTAAATGGAGAGGAGTGAAATGGCTATCAGACCAGTGACCAACGGGGCGATCCCGCTGATGAAATGCTTGAAGGCAGAAACATCACTTTCATAGAATTCAACCGAACCATATACTGCGGTATTGCCCTGCATTTTCACCCCCAGATGAAGCCGGCAGTGAACACCCATCAATCGGAAAGCCAAAAAGTGACTCAATTCATGCAATAGCACGCCTGGAAATACCAGCAGGAAATGGACCTTATGGGCTGTGAGTAAATCTCTTGTGAATCCATACAAGAGACGAAGCAATTCGACATATAACAAGCGCCGCATGACGAGAAATGGGACCAATGCGCCAATGAAGAGCAGGATGCCTGTGAATTGACTGAGAATGGGTAAAGATTGAGGCATGTGTGTTTCTTTCGGTCAATGTGATAATTGTCATAAGTTTACCCCGGCTGTCACGCAGACGGGGGTTCATATGAAAGGTTAATGGATATATACTATACTTTTGATTATCAATAAAAACTACATCATGAGGTATATTAAGATAGATCATGTTTAATTTATCAATCGCTTCGGTACTTTATCGAGTTGTGACACTGCTCATCGCCTTTACAGTGCATGAATTCTCGCATGCCTATGTAGCAGATCGCTACGGGGATGATACGCCGCGTATGGCCGGCCGCCTGACACTGAATCCTTTGGCGCATATTGATCCGCTGGGCGCGCTCATGCTGGTCGTGGCTGGATTTGGCTGGGCGAAACCGGTGCCCATTAATCCCTACACGTTGCGCCGCCGGTCAGAATCTGCTGTTATGTGGGTCTCAGTGGCTGGTCCGCTCTCTAACCTGGTACTGGCGATCTTTGGCAGCCTTATCTTTTTGGTGTTATGGACACCCATGCAAGGTACAGCTATGGCGACCACCGGATTTACGGGTATTCTGATCGAATTCCTGTATTTCTTCATCATCATCAACTTGAGCTTGATGGTTTTCAATCTGCTGCCGATCGCGCCATTGGATGGTGAGAAGGTTTTGGAATTTTTCCTGCCTCCGTCAGGCAAGGATTTTCTGGCAAATATCCGCCCCTATGGTTCGATTCTGCTGCTGGTTGTCATCTTTTTGCTGCCCAGCATTGGCTTTGACGTGTTGGGGGCTATCCTTCGTCCGGTGCTGACTACCTGGATGAATTTTTTGGTGGGATGACGACATGGCAGTCAGGGTTTTTCTCGATGGACTAAACCAGTTGGGTGTTTCCATGGCGTATGCCCTGCCGAAGGAAGTATTTGAGATTACGGCCTTTGATCAGGAGACATCGCTGGCACGCCAACTGAAGAAAGAAAAGCATGTCAGCAAAGTGGTGACCATGGTTGCTGACGGTGCCAAGGCGGCGGATATCATCATCCTCAATCAACCAGTGGATCTTCTGAGCATGCATTATGATGCCATTGGCGGCCGCATCAGGCCGGGTGCAGTATTGATAGACACCTCACCGGTTCCGCTGTTTGCGGGCAGGTTGGCTGAGAAATTTATCACACCAGAGGTTGGTTTTGTCAGTCTGGTGGCTGGCCTCAATTTGGATTACTTATCAAAGCAGCCATTTCATCACACTTCTGCGGGAACAGATATCTTTCAAAACAGTATGATCGCGGTCAGTTCACCCAGCCGTTCGCATAAAGATGCGGAGACTATTGGGGTAAAAATAGCGCGTTCGTTAGGTGCTGAAGCAATCTTTATGGATGCCGCAGAAGTGCAAGCTGCCTGCACCAGGACTATGTTGATCCCACGACTGGCAGCAGCGGCTTTGACCAATCTGCTGGCGGATCAACCCAATTGGCGCGAAGACCGCCTGTTGGCTTCGAGTGATTTTTATCTTTTCACCGAACCTTTGATGGGCGTGTTTGATTTAGAACATCCCTCGTTGCCTTTTTCTGAAAATCGTGATTCTATGCTGATGGGGTTGGATCTTTTCCAGGAAGAAATGGACAACTTGCGGGCATTGTTGGCCGCAGAAGACTCCGAGCCTTTGGAAGAATATCTGCACAGGGCAATGACCAGCCGTGCCGTGTGGCAAGATCAGCGCGCGCGGAATTCCTTCAAAGATGCGGATACGCATGATAAGATGCCAACCACCAGGGAAGTGTATTCGCAGTTATTGTTTGGTGGATTGTCACGCCGGCAGCGCGAGCAGGACGAATAACTACGCTGGCAGCACAAAGGGTTTGGCGCACAAGATGCCGTTCTGAATCACCTGCATGGTGGTGGAATTTTCCGGCAGCAGGGCCTGCCAGGGGAATTGCTTTAGCTTCACATATCCCGCCCAGGCGCCATCCTCAGTGATGAAATCACCGAATGGCAGAGATGTGCGGAACAACTGGTAGTAGAGGAAATTGCGGGCATTGATCTTGTGCTGGTCGGGTGCGTTGATCTTGCCGGGTTGTGACAAGAATCGCTGAAGAATGGCATGATATTCTTCCATCGATTGGGTGGTAAAACCAGCTGGATTATGTTCGTTGTAATAAGCCCTGCCGACGCAGATCACGGGGGTGCCTACTAGACTGGCCTCCATGCCAATGGTCGAAGTATATACCAGGCAGAATTTGGAGCGCCGGATCAGTTCATACGAGTTGATTGATTTACGCGGGCCATAGAACATGGTATTGGGCAGTTGATCCCAATCGGATTGCTTGACCCAATCTGCCACACTTTCCTGGCTGGCTTTGCCCGGTCGACCTTCATCTGGGTGAGCGCGTAATACGAACAACGTCTGCGGGTTTTCTTTGACCGTTTCCAACACATGATTGAGCCAGGCGAACATGTGCGGGAAGAAGGTGTTGGCGTGCTCCTGTGACGTGTCGAAGATTACATTGGTAAATACCGAAACCGTTTGTTGAAATGCTTCCATTTTGGCGAGCAGGTGTTCATCCAGGTCGCTGATCTCTTTCCAAAAAGTGACGCCAGCCATCTGGAATTGGCCTTTGGTGCGTTTGGTGAAATACTGGTTGAATTGCTCAATCTGCACGTCGCTAAGTGTAAAACCTGAAGGCAGAGGTGTTGCCCGGAAGGTGGCTTCTTGATCGGTGAAAAAGGCGGTGAATGGCTGCAGGTTCACCTCGTGGGAGATGACCCGTATGCCACGCTGCTTTGCCAGATAACGAGCGGTGCCTTCCGGATAGACAATGCCATTGAACACAACCAGTGCCTGTGGTTGCTGCTCATCCAGGATTTTGCCAAACTGCCGGGCGATATTCCATGAGGAACGCAAATAATGACGGAAAATGGTCAGTGTGTTGGGTTCGTCCTGCAGGTGGTAACGGCGCATGACCCAACGCAAGGATGATCGGCAGATATTGCCCAATGGCAGGCCTTCGTGGATGAACTCTTCCATCTCTGGCAAGGTGAGTTTTCTTATGATTTCTTCAAATTCTCGATCCTCTTCATAGATGATTGGGAGGGCGGTGGAATGTGAAAAATTAACCGCCGATTGATGGATACATTCGTGGCAGGGCGGTAATTGCTGCGGGTCGTCGCGGTTGGTGCCATGGATGCAGCGGGTCATGCCTTGCCGGCAATAGACATTGATGATCGGCACACCGCTCAATTGCATGGACCATGAAGTGAGCAGGGAGTAAGCTGCATTCAGGCTCATGGAACCAAGGCGGGAAGAAGTATTAAAAAATATGACCGGTTTCCCGCCGGGGGGCGGCGCATGTTTAGCAACGCTGGCTGACATGATTT
>DSBE01000142.1 GCA_011053085.1 Chloroflexota bacterium | reverse complement strand
TTGTTGGGATCCAGCGAAATGGCTTCCAGCAAAGAAGATTCTGCTTCGAGGTAGTTGCCACCCAAACCCAAAGCCCACCCTCGCACAGCAAACGCCATGGAGTTTTTTTCGCTCAGCAAGATGGCATCTTCAGCATTTTTTACGGCAGATTCAAAATCACCGGTTAAAATCTGAATGCGGGCCAGCAGAATGTAGATGCTGGGGTTGGTTGGGTCAGAGCGGATGGCTTCGCGCAGTAAGGGGATGGTTTGGATCAACCGCCCCTCATTCAACAATTGCTGGGCTTCTGTGACAAATGATTCCGGGGCGCGGGATGGGGTGGGGGTGGAGACGAATAACGGGCCTACTTCCTGCACAACGGTTTGATTGATGTAGATAACAAGGGCGATGAACACCAGCAAAATGAAAATACGGAAGAAATTTCCATTTCCCCGGGTTCTTTTTTTGTTGAGATTTAGATCACTGCCTTTTAGATACATAAAAATTTCTGCTTGAAATCGTAATTGCCTACGTTAATCGTAGCATATCTGCGAACCCTCACACAGCAAGCGTGTGAGATAAGAGACTGTTCGTTCAATGATTGTCAGGTTCAACAGACCATTATCATATCATAGGGAACCCTTTCCTCCAGAAAATATAGGAGATTCTAAGGTAATAACTTTGGTACAATCTACCCATGCGATTTGATGTCTTTTCCTTGTTTGTGGATGTGTTTGAGCCCTACCTGGCTGCCAGTATCCTCAATCGCGCCATACAGGACGGGTACATCAGTGTTTATTTACACGACATCCGTGCCTGGACCCGAGATCGCCACCATGTATGCGATGATACGCCTTATGGCGGTGGGGGCGGCATGGTGATGAAACCGGAACCAATTTTTACGGCGGTAGAAAATGTGATGGGCGCCCCACCTGCCTGCCCATTGATTCTGATGTCGCCACAGGGACGGCCTTTCACGCAAAAATTGGCGCAAGAGTTGGCTGCGCATGACAGGATTGGCATCCTGTGCGGCAGGTATGAGGGTGTGGATGAACGTGTACGCCAACATCTGGTGACCGATGAAATATCGATCGGCGACTTTGTACTCACCGGCGGTGAGCTGCCGGCGTTGATGGTCATGGATGCTGTGGCGCGCACCATCGAAGGCGTGTTGGGAGATCCCAATGGCGCCTTACAGGACTCGTTTGCCACGGACCTGCTGGAAGGGCCGCATTACACCAAACCGGCAGAGTTCCGTGGCTGGCAGGTGCCTGAGGTGTTGAAAAGCGGCGACCATGCCCGCATTAACCAGTGGCGACATGAACAGGCGCTGCAGCGAACCTGGGAACGCCGGCCTGACCTGCTGGAGGATTTTCCACTCACCAAACAAGACCGGTCATTCTTGCAACAGCTTCAGCAGCAAGAGGGGACAGATCCCTCTGAAGATTGAGTTATCAATTTGTAAAATCATTAGGAATTTCTCACCAGAATTCACAATCTCCACTACAATAGAATAAGTTGCGTCAAGTTTCTCTCATCATCAGTCTACCAACAGGAGTAACCATGGAAGAGAAAAAATTTCATTATGGCAAGACTTTCTTATTGGGTTTTGGTTTCTTTGGTGTCAGCGTTATCTGGTCTGTTTATAATGCTTTTGTCCCACTGATTCTGGATGGACGCTTTGGCCTGCAAGCAGGTTGGATCTCCTTCATCATGGTGCTGGATAACATCGCTGCCCTCATTATTCGACCGCCGCTGGGCGTTTTCTCAGACCGGCTGCGCTCGCCGATCGGACGGCGCCTGCCGTTCATCGTGGTAGGGGCGCCGGTGGCGGCGGCTATGTTTGGCTTTATCCCTTACGCCCAGGCGCTGCCGTTATTCATCTTCTCCTGCATCACCTTGCTGCTGGCGATGGCTTTCTGGCGCACCCCGGTGGTGGCATTGATGCCGGATATCACTCCCTCAAAAAGCCGCTCACAAGCCAACGGCGTGATCAACCTGATGGGCGGGTTGGGCACAGTGCTGGCGACATTAATCGGCGGGCCGCTGTATCGCATCAATCCCGGCTACCCGTTTTTCCTGGCAGGCGGCTTGGTAGTCGTCGCTGCCATTCTGGTCTTGATCTTTGTGCGTGAGCCGAAGGAATATATCTCCTCTAAACTCCATCTGGCAGCCAAAGGAGAAGGCACCAAAATGGATAACAAGGTGCTCAAGAACATTGGCAATGTGTTCACGCAGAAAGACAAAAGCCCCATGTTCATTCTGCTGGCGATTATGTTCTGGTTTATTGCTTACAATGCGCTGGACACCTTTTTCACCCTGTATGGGGTCAACCACCTGGGATTGGATGGCGGTGACAGCGCTTTCCAGATTTCCTATATTGGGTTGATCTTCATGCTGATGGCGGTGCCGGCTGGCATTCTTGCCAGCAAATTTAAGCGCAAGAACATCATTATGATCGGTATTTGGGTGATGATTAGCAGTGTGATTTTGATGTATGTGTTGCCGGTCAGCACCCTCACAACCCAATTCGCTTCGCTGATGGGTTCTGGATTTTATGTGCTTTCGATCATTCTGATGTTGGCCGGCATTGGCTGGGCGATGATTAACGTCAACTCGCTGCCAATGGTGGTAGATATGACCGATGATGAACATATCGGCACCTACACCGGTTTGTATTATTTCTTCTCGCAATTGGCGGCGACCTTCGGGCCGGTGTTTTTCGGCTGGACGATCCAATTTGCGGGCAATGACTATCGCTTGATGATGGTGATCGCACCTTTCTTCTTGCTGCTGGCTTTCGCCATGATGTTGAATGTGCGGCGCGGAGAAGTGCAAGAGGCATAACAAACGAGTATTTTAACAGACCATCCTGGGGGACCTCACAGGATGGTCTGTTGTTTTACAAAAGGCCGAAACGGCCTGAAAACTCCTAACAATAACGAGTACTTAAGAACCTTCTAAGGTCTTGCATGATTTTTCATTCACCGTTATACTCGACTTGTACGTGTTGCGTACAATTCAATAATTCATACAAAACTCTCACTAACGATATGGAGGAATGAGACTGATGTATAAGAAACTGTTTTTTGCTGTTGTATTGACGTTGGCGATTGCGCTGTTCATCGCAGCCTGCGGCCAAAAAGTTGACTGCACCGAGGAAGGTGTCTTCTGTGTAGGACTTGTGACCGATGTGGGTGAAGTGGATGACAAATCCTTCAACCAGTCAGCCTGGGAAGGTGTAAAACAGGCAGGTGATGAACTCGACATCCATGTGGAGTTCATCGAAACCAAAGACGCCAAAGACTACGCCACCAATATCGCCCTTTTTGCCGACAACGGCTATGACGTGATTGTCACCGTTGGTTTCGGTCTGGGCGATGCCACCATTGAGGCAGCCGAGAAATATCCCAATGTGAATTTCATCGGTGTTGATCAATTCCAGGGTGCGGTAACCCCCAATGTAGCTGGCTTGATCTTTGCCGAATGGAAAGCCGGCTTCGAGGCTGGCGCGTTGGCGGGCATGCTGACCGAATCCAAACTGCTGGCAGGTGTGTATGGCACCGACCTGGTTCCGCCTGTGGTGGCCTTCGCTGAAGGTTTTGAAGACGGTGCTAAATACATCGACCCCTCGATCCGTGTCATCACCACCTACCATCCCGGTGGGTTTGCCACTGGCTTCACCGATCCTGAGTGGGGTGCTGCTACCGCCAAACAGGCCATCGAGCAGGGCGCGGATGTGATCTTTGCTGCTGGCGGCAAGACCGGCAATGGCGGCTTGATCGAAACCGCGAACTATGACGGTCTGTACTGCATCGGTGTTGACACTGACCAATGGCTGACCGTGCCGGAAGCGCACAGCTGCCTGGTGTCTTCATCCATGAAGCTCATCACCCCGGGCGTCTTCGACCTGATTAAACTGGCGTTTGAAGGCTCCTTCCCCAGCGGCAACTTCGTCGGTGCAGTAGGCCTGGCGCCCTTCCATGATTTTGATTCACAGATGGCACAGGAAATCAAAGATCGTCTGGCTCAGATCGATGCCGATCTGCAGGCTGACAAAATCCAGTATTCTGATTTCCGCTAAAAAATAATTGCACCCCTGAAAACACGGCAGATTGTATCCTGCCGTGTTTTTCTTAAATATAGGCGGGGTTTAGGAATGAGGCGGTAATGTGCGGTAAAATTGGTAAATATGTTAGCCCAACATTACAGATGTAAGTGAGAATATAAAAGATGGAGACAGAAACAACTTCACAAAAACGAGGTTTTCTTCGGGTTCTGTGGCAGACCATCGGGGTACCAATCGGGGCGATTGTTCTGGCATTGTTGTTTGGTGTGATTATTTTGTTGATCAGCGGTGCCAATCCCATTAATGCCTATGCGGCGCTTCTAAAAGGTTCTTTTGGCAACGCCGCCGCGTTTGTCCGAACTTTGGAAAAGGCTACCCCGCTCATTTTCAGCGGTCTGGCGTTAACCATCGGCTTCAAAGCGGGCATGTTCAACATCGGTGCACAAGGCCAGTTGATCATGGGGGCGATGGCTGCTGCTTTCATTGGTTTCGCGGTGCAAGGACTGCCATGGTACATTCATGCGCCGCTGGCATTGATTGGCGGTGCCCTGGCGGGTGCTCTTTTCGGCATGATTCCGGGCGTGTTGAAGGCTTTTACCGGCGCCCACGAAGTGATCACCACCATTATGCTGAACTATATAGCTATCAACATCACCGACTGGCTGGTGGGTGGCCCACTGCAGGACCGTTCGACAGAAATTTTCCTGCCCCGCACGCCGCGAATTTTTGAGACCGCCATGTTGACGCAGCGCCGCCTGGTTGACCAGGGGATTATCTACATAATTTTGGCCGCTATTGTTGTCTTCATTGTGGTCTACTCCATTAAAAAGTGGATGGATTGGAAAGAAACTGGTAACGATGCGCGCAGTTTCCACACGGCTTACCGCAATCAATTTA
>DSBE01000089.1 GCA_011053085.1 Chloroflexota bacterium | reverse complement strand
GGCCATGCCCTATTATGATGCCCTGCGCGCGCCTGACCTGCCGCCCGGCGGACTGGTGGACATCCTCACCGTGGGCGGGCTTGGACAGCGCATGATCTCCCTGTTCTGGCCGATGATCGCCAGCCAGGTCGGTTTCCGCCGTGACGATCAGCCGCCCTCCTTTTTGACCCTCGAAACCGCCCAATACGTCATGCATGGTATTGTCCAGCCGATGATCGCCGAGGACCGTTTTCTGGCAGTCAACCTTGACCCCAACCGCCTGCTCAGCCAGATTCTCGACAACCTTAACAAAGCTGCCGCCATCGGCATCCGTCACACGGAAGTGGGCGAGCGGCTGAGCGCCGCCTGGATCGGTGATAAGGCCGACCAGGTGCGCCTGTATCAAGCCGCGCAGGAGTGCGCCAACCAGTTCCGCCAGTTCTGTTATGATAACAACCTGCTGGATTTCTCGCTGCAGATGGAAGTCTTCACCCGCCATTTGTGGCACAGCGACGCCTGCCGCCGCTTCCTCACACGCCAATACCGTTATCTGATCTATGACAATGTCGAAGAAGATGTGCCTGCCGCGCACGATATCCTGCTGGATTGGCTGCCCGCCTTTGAAGGCGCGCTGCTGATTTATGACCGGGATGCCGGTTTCCGCGTCTTTCTGGGCGCGGACCCTCCCTCCGGCATGCGTTTACGCGAAGTTTGCGATGATGACATCCACCTGACCGATTCGCTGGTGCCTGAC
The DNA here is from genome assembly GCA_011053085.1 of Chloroflexota bacterium. Lineage (GTDB taxonomy): Bacteria > Chloroflexota > Anaerolineae > Anaerolineales > Anaerolineaceae > SpSt-1165. Next base: position 4,240 of record DSBE01000089.1, on the reverse strand, counting down.
CCTGTGCTGGAAGAATTCGCCGCACAATTAACCGCCAGCATCGCCCAGCCGCAGAGAGAACCGCTGGAAGCCTATCTGGAAGGTGCCTTCGAGATCAATACCGACAGCCGCTTCTACCCGCAGATGATCGAAGCGGTGGCAGAGCAGGCAGTTGCACTGGTGCAAGAGGGCGTGGCGCCTGCCGACATCGTGATCATGCCGCCGTTTTTATCTGATTCGCTGCGTTTTTCGCTGGAACGTGCCCTGACTGCGCGCGGGCTCAGCCCTTACACCACACGTCCTTCGCGTTCGCTGGCGGATGAACCTGTCACACGCTGCCTGTTCACCTGGGCGCGCCTTGCCAACCCCGCCTGGGGCGCTTCGCCGCAGCCGTCAGACGTCAATACCGCCCTGATGCAATCCATCCAGGGGCTGGACTGGGTGCGCGCTGATCTGCTGCGCACCATCGTTTATCATCCAGCCAAAGAACCCAACCTGCGCCTGACCGCCTTTCATGCCATCAACGCCGATGTGCAGGAGCGCATCTCCTACCAGTTCGGCGAGCGTTATGACCGCTTGCGCGGTTGGCTGCTGGAAGTGCTGGGGCAGGCGGAGAAACCCGAGCTGGATGTGTTCCTCTCGCGCATCTTCGGCGAGGTGCTTTCACAGCCCGGTTTTGTCTTCCATGATGACTTTGCCGCAGCCGCACTCACCAGCCGCCTGATCGAATCCGTGCGCAAATTCCGCCGCGGTGTACACAGCCTGATCGGGCAGGACGAAGCACGCATCGGCGCTGAATACATCCTGATGCTGGAACGCGGCGTGATTGCCGCCCAGTACCTGCAGAGTTGGGAGCCGCAGCCCGATGACACCATCCTGCTGGCACCTGCCCACACCTTTTTGATGATGAACCGCCCCGCCCGTTACCAGTTCTGGCTCGATATCGGCAATGCCGGTTGGTGGCAGCGCCTGTACCAACCCCTCACCCACCCCATCGTGCTGTCACGCCGCTGGCAGCCCGGCGAAAAATGGAGCGATGTCAACGAAATGGTCTACAACACCGAAACTCTCAGCCGGCTTGCCAATGGCCTCATCCGCCGCTGTAGGGACAAGATCCTGCTTTACACCGCCGAAGTTGACCAGCAGGGCTATGAATCCCACGGTATGTTGATCCTCGCCCTGCAGAATATCCTGCGGCGGATGCCGCGTGAAAGCGGGGAGGTGGAAAATGTTTAAAGCCCGGCCCGCGCAAAAAACCGTCATCGACTACACCGGCGGACGCATGGGCGTGGCAGCGGTGCCGGGCAGCGGCAAAACCCAGACGCTTTCGTTCCTTGCCGCGCGCCTGATCCATGACGGGCGCATCCAGGAAGGACAGGAGGTGCTGGTGGTGACGCTGACCAATTCCGCGGTGGGCAATTTCCAGTCGCGTATCGACCAGTTCATCCACCAATTCGGCATGATCAGGGGCATCGGTTACCGCGTGCGTACCCTGCACGGGCTGGCGCATGACATCGTGCGTGAACGCCCAGACCTGGTGGGGCTGCCATCCCAGTTCAACATCATTGATGAGCGCGAATCCGGCCGCATGTTAGAAAGTTCTGTGCGCGATTGGCTGCTGGCGCATCCTGAGATCGAGGAACGCTATTATTCACCGGATCAGCGCAACCGCAACTTCAACCGCTGGATCGACCTGATGGTCGAGATCAACCAGGCTTTCATCAAGAAAGCCAAAGACCTGCAGATGGACCCGCTGGAGATCCGTGCGCGCATGAATGCCGCCAGCTTTGACCATCCGCTGCTGGTCATGGGCTGCGATATCTACAGCGACTATAACCGCAAGATCAGCCTGCGCGAAGGCGTCGATTTCGATGACCTGATCCGTTATGCGCTGGTCGCCCTGCGCACTGATCCCGACTACCTCGCCCGCCTGCGCCTGCGCTGGCCGTATGTGCTGGAAGACGAAGCCCAGGATTCCTCGCACCTGCAGCAGGAGATTCTCAACCTGATTACGAAGGATGGCGGCAACTGGGTGCGCGTGGGTGACCCCAACCAGGCCATCTACGAAACTTTCACCACCGCTGACCCGCAATTACTGCGCGACTTCATCGCCGCGGAGGGGGTGCAGAGCACCTTGCTGCCCAACGCCGGCCGTTCCACCCGCACCATCATCGACATGGCCAACCATCTGGTGAACTGGACTGTGCATGAACACCCGGTGCCCGCCCTGCACGATGCCCTGTTTGAAGCTTATATTGAGGAAACACCGCTCGGCGACCCCCAGCCTAACCCGCCTGACGAATTGACCAAAATCCGCATCTACCCGCCCACCAAACGTATTTCCTCCGAGCGCGAGATTGCGTTGGTGGTAGAGTTTATCAAGCATTGGGTCAGCCAGGAAGGGCATGAACAGCAAACCGCCGCGGTGCTGGTGCCGACCAATGCGCATGGGGATCATGTCATTGCAGAACTGAAATCCGCCGGACTGCCCTTTGTCGAACTGCTGCGCAATACCGCCGAAACCCGCCGCACCGCCAAACAACTCGAAGCTGTGCTGACCGCGCTTTCTCGCCCGACCGACCCGCGCCAGTTACAGCGCGCCTATGTTGCCTTGCGTGAACCAGAACTGGCCACCGAAGAAGGAGAACACGGACAAATCGAAGAAACTGCACGGTTGTTGCGTACCTGCCAGCGCGTCGAGCAATTCCTCTACCCGCAGGGCGGTGCCGATTGGCTGGCAGCGCTGTTGCCGCAATTAGAAGAAGGCGTACACGAAGAATTGCGCTGGCTGCGCGACCACTTGCGCCGCTGGCAGGCGGCTGTGCTGCTGCCCATCGACCAGTTGATCCTGACCATCGCTGCTGACCTGTATGAACAGCCGGCAGACCTTGCCCTCAGTCATAAATTCGCCCAGATGCTGGAGTTCTATGCGCGTTCCAACCGCAGCTGGTCACTGCCTGACTTCGCTGCACAACTGAACGAAATCGCCAGCTCCCAGCGCGGTTTCAGCGGTCTTTCTGCCAGCGACACCGCCTTCGACCCCGAAGCCCACCACGGCAAAGTGGTGGTGGCCACCATGCACAAAGCCAAAGGGCTTGAATGGGATATCGTCTTCCTGCTGTCGGTGAGCAATTACGATTTCCCTTCACTGGACCCATTTGACCAGTATGTGTCCGAAAAATGGTTCATCCGCGACCAGTTGAACCTGCAGGAAGAAATGCTCAGCAAGTTGACCGCCTTGATCGAGGGTGATGAGCAGGCCCTCACCCAGCCCGAAGGCGTCGCCACCTTGCAGGCACGCCAGGGCATCGCCGAAGAACGCCTGCGCCTGCTGTATGTGGGCATCACTCGTGCGCGCAAAGAGCTCAACCTGTTGTGGAACATCGGGCGCATGGAAAAAAATCAGCCCGCGCGGGCCTATCTGGAACTGGACGCCTGGTGGAAGGAGCGCAACCATGATCCTGCCGCATGATTTTCATTTCAGCCAGCACAACCTGCAAGACTATGTCGATTGTCCGCGCCGTTTTGAACTGCGCCACCTGCTGCGGCTGGAATGGCCGGCGGTGCAGAGCGCGCCGGTGATTGAGCAGGAACTGCGCATGGAACGCGGGACGCAATTCCACCGCATGGTGCAGCAATGGCTGCACGGGATCCCCGCCGACCTGATCGAACAGCGCGCCAGCGACCCCCTCCTGCGCCAATGGTGGCAGTCCTTTCTGCAGCACAATCCGTTGGAAGAAATCAGCGGAGAACAACGTGCCGAATTCACACTGAGTGCGCCCTTTGCCGGGTACCGTTTGATCGCCAAACTGGACGTGCTGGTGACACAGCCGGGCAGCGCCGCGCGCATCTTCGATTGGAAGACCTCGGAACAGCGTCCCAAACCCGCCTACCTGCAAAGCCGGGTGCAGTCGCGCCTCTACCCGCTCATCACCGTGCTGGCAGGCGCGGGGATGAATGGCGGACAGCCCTGGCAGGCCTCGCAAGTGAGCCTGACCTACTGGTTCGTGCAGCACCCCACAGACCCCGAAGTGATTCCCTACAACGCCCAACGTTTCCAGCGTGACCATGCCTTCATCGAAGGATTAATCATGGAAATCGCCCGCGCGACAGAAACAGGAGATTTTCCGCTGACCGAAGATAAAAAACGCTGTAAATTCTGCCAGTACCGCTCACTGTGCGAGCGCGGCATTGCCGCTGGCTGGCTGGATGACGTGGAAGACATCGACGAACTGGGCGCAGAAGAGGCGTTGTTCGAGAT
>DSBE01000350.1 GCA_011053085.1 Chloroflexota bacterium | reverse complement strand
GTGATGACGATGATTGTCTTCACGATCTTTTTTGGCAACCTGGCAGAAGTGCCTTCTGATGGGGTGCCCTATCCGATCTTCACCTATACAGCGTTACTGCCGTGGCAATTGTTCAGCAAAGCATTGCAAGATGCCGCACGCTCGCTGGTCGCGAACCGTCATATGATCACCAAGGTGTATTTCCCGCGGTTGGTGCTGCCGCTTGCTTCGATCATGGCGGGGTTGGTCGATTTTGCGATTGCATTGGTGGTGCTGGTGGGGTTGATGATCTATTATCAGACACCATTGCGTTGGTCGATGCTTTCTTTGCCGCTGTTCTTGCTCATGACTTTGATCACTGCGCTGGGTGTGGGGTTGTGGTTTGCCGCCCTGAATGTCCTATACCGCGACATTGCCTATGTGATGCCTTTCCTTGCGCAATTCTGGATGTTCATCACCCCGATTGTGTATCCAGCCAGCATGGTGCCTGAACGCTGGCGTATGTTGTATTATCTCAACCCGATGACGGGCGTGGTGGAAGGATTCCGCTGGGCGATGCTGGGAACAGTACCAACTTTACCTATTAATATGATCTTGTTGTCGGTGGGTGTGTCGTTGGTGGTGTTGGTCAGCGGGCTGTTCTATTTCCGTTTTATGGAACGTTTGTTTGCGGACATGGTCTAAGGAGAAAACATGGCAGAAATCGCTATCCGCGCGTATAAATTGGGCAAACAATACCGGTTGGGTTCACAGGTGCTGGCATATCAGACCTTGCGTGAATCTTTGCCGCAATGGTTCCAACGGAAGAAAAATGGGCATGAGGGCGAAGTGTTGTGGGCGTTGCGGGATGTCAGTTTCGAGATCGAACGCGGCTCGGTAATCGGCATCATTGGACGCAATGGCGCTGGCAAATCAACGCTGTTGAAGATTTTGTCACGCGTGACAGAACCTTCGGAAGGCTACGCAGAAATCCACGGGCGGGTAGGGGCGCTGCTGGAGGTTGGCACAGGCTTTCACCCGGAATTAACCGGGCGTGAGAATATCTATCTGAATGGTGCCATCCTGGGCATGCACCGCAGTGATATAGACCGCAAGCTGGATGAGATCATTGATTTTTCTGAAGTGGAGAAATTTATTGATACACCGATCAAACGCTATTCCAGCGGCATGCAAATGCGTCTGGCGTTTTCGGTGGCAGCGCATTTAGAGCCGGAGATATTGGTGGTGGATGAGGTGTTGGCGGTGGGAGATGCTGACTTCCAGCGCAAGTGTCTTGGCAAGATGCAGGATGTCTCTACCGAAGGGCGCACGGTGTTATTCGTCAGTCATAATATGAGCGCTATCCTGCGGCTGACGCAGGAGGCAATTGTCCTGAATCATGGCAATATCGTGAAACGCGCGCCCACACCGGAGGCAGTAGATTTCTATCTGGCAGAAGGGTTTGCCGAAGAAGGGCAGCGCCTTTGGCGTGATGAGGAAATTCCCCCTTCTGCGGCACCATTCCGGCCGATTGCCATGCGTGTACAGAATGAAGGCAGATCATTCACCGAATCGATGCGTACTACCCAGCCGATTATGGTCGAAATTGAGTATGAACTGACTTCTCCGATCAGCGGGTTAAGGGTGGGCATCTATTTAATGAATTCGCGTGGAGAATATATCTTCGCCTCATTCGATACAGATGACCCGCAATTCTTTGCTCAATATGCCACTCGTGATCGCGGTCGCTATATCAGTTCTTGTCTGGTGCCGGCTGACTGGCTCAACGAAGGAAAGTATATTTTGGGGATGAATGCCAGTGCATTTCGTGTGAAACGGTATTTTCAAGATGAGCATGCCCTGGTATTCCATGTCGATGGTGCAGGTGCTCCGGGAAAACACTGGGTGGAATCCCGGGTGGGCCCGCTGAGGCCAAAATTGGATTGGAGGATATTGAAACAATGACTGCTGCTGTGAATAACAAAGAAACTATCAAACAATTGTTAGGGTATCTGCCCTGGACGGCAGAGATGTATTATCAACTGCGTCAGCAGTATAACAAACCGCTAAATTCCAGGTTTAATCTGGGCGAATTGGAGAAACATATTCCGAAGATCCTTGAAGACATTTCTGGAGTAGATGAATCAGTGAAGACAACAGAACCGAAGAGCATCTTTCTCTTCGCCAGCCTTCATTACTGGATTACCCATGCTTCTTTGGTTGGCTTGAGCCTGGCAGCCCTCGGGCATGACGTTACCCTCGGTTACCTGCCGTATGAGGATTGGCTGACGGATGTTTCCGCGTTTGACCTGAGGCAGCAGAATGCCTATGCGCGACAGGTGCTTTCTACTGCGGAACCACACTTGAAAAATGTTTCATTTCTGAAGATTACAGCACAGTACCGCCAATTGACGCCTGCTTTGCAGGACATTGTCACAGAAGTTTCGCATCTGGATTGCATGTACACATTGCGAAATGAAGAAGTGGATGAAGAAAGTGGCTTATACAAATTCCGCATGGACCGCAACGCGCGCGCGGCAAGGGTAGCCATGGACTACTTTGAGGAAAATCACCCTGATGTTGTTATCGTTCCGAACGGCACCATCCAGGAAATGGGTGTGGTCTTTCGCTATGCCAAACATCTTGGCTTAAAAACCGTCACCTATGAATTTAGTGACAGGCGAGACCACATGTGGCTGGCACAGGATGAAGAAGTGATGCGTCAGAACACGGCGCCGTTATGGGAGGTGCGTAAGAATACCTCTCTGACAAATGAACAATGGGAGGAAATTCGCGCCTTGTTTTCCGCGCGCCAGAACGCCACGTTGTGGGAGAATTTTTCAAGACTGTGGCAGGGACAGCCGTCGGAAGGGGGAGAAGCCATCCGCCAGAACCTGGGGTTGGATGAACGTCCTATCGTACTGCTGCCGACCAATGTGCTTGGTGACAGCCTCACATTGGGGCGCAACATCTTTACAAAATCGATGGAAGATTGGGTGTGTCGCACGCTGCAATATTTTTTAGGACGGCCAGATATACAATTGGTGATACGGGTCCATCCGGGTGAGATGCTGGCAGAGGGGCAATCGATTGTGGATGTGATAAAATCTGTGGTTCCCGAGCTGCCAAAGCACATCGTCATTATACCTGCTGACGAAAAAGTCAACACCTATGACCTGATGGATATCGCCACACTGGGTCTGGTTTTCACGACCACCGTGGGTATGGAAATGGCGATGCGCGGTAAACCAGTGATCGTGATCGGTGATACCCATTACCGTGGGCGAGGCTTCACTTTGGATCCTTACTCGTGGGTGCAGTACTATAAAACCCTTGGCGGAGTTTTACAGGAACCGCAAAAATATATGTTGTCAGAAGAAGATGTGAAGTCCGCGTGGCTGTATGCGTATAGCTTTTTCTTTGATTATCCACTGCCATTTCCCTGGCATCTTGTAAAAAAGTGGAATGACTACAGCGAGAAATCGATCACGCACATCACCAGTCCGAAACATTGGCAGCGATACCGAGATACCTTTGCTTATCTTGTCGGTGAACCTATCGACTGGCAGCAAGTTGTGGAAAAGAAGAACTGAGCAGGCGCCACACAGAAATGAACGGCAGGCAGCGCTGATGAAACGTTTGTTGATTCCCGGTGGGAGCGGTTTGTTTGGCCTCAACCTGGCCATGATGAAGCATGGCAGCATGGAGGTGTTTGGAACCGTTCATAACCAGATTCTACCGCACGCACCATTTACTGTGCGGCAAAGCGACCTCACACAAATGGGGGCTGTGTCACGCCTGATCGAAGACACCAAACCCGATCTGATTATCAATTGCGCAGCGGTAGCCAGCCTGGACGCTTGTGAACACGATCCAGGCCTGGCGGAGCAGTTGAACACCCAGCTGCCGGCGGAGATCGCGCAAAAGGCGGCAGCTCTTTCGATCCCTTTTATCCACCTGTCAACGGATGCCGTGTTTGATGGGCAAAAGGGGAACTATGCAGAGAGCGATCTGCCAAATCCGATCAATCAATATGCACGCACCAAATTGTGGGCTGAACAGGTAGTGGGGGAGGTAAATGCCGAAGCCATTATCGCGAGGATCAACTTTTATGGGTGGAGTCTTTCAGGCAAGCGCAGTCTGTGCGAATTCTTTTACAATCATTTTCGGTCGGGAAAGCGTATGAATGGGTTCATTGACCTTTTCTATAGCCCGATGTTGGTGTGCGACTTGATAGACGTTCTTTTTCAGATGCTCGAAAAAAACCTGCACGGTTTGTATCATGTGAGTGTGGACGAAGCATTGAGTAAATATGAATTCGGCTGCAGGCTGGCGCAAACCTTTGGATTTGAACAGGGGTTGATCGAGCCGGTTTCGTGGAAAGAAGCGGCATTGAGCGCGGTGCGTTCGCCGGATTTGACTTTGGATGTGTCGAAATTGAAAGCCGCACTAGGCACGCCGCTGCCGACGGTGGCGGATGGCTTGGAACGACTGAAACAGCAGTCACAAGATGGTTACCGCCAGCGCTTGATGGCGGTAGGTGGATAAGGAGAGCACAGGATGGAGATGAAAATAAATAACAAACCAATCGGTGGTGATCATCCGACCTATTTCATTGCCGACATCGCTGCCAACCACGACGGCGACCTGGGGCGCGCCAAAGCATTGATCCATTTGGCAGCGCAAGCAGGGGCAGATGCCGCCAAGTTTCAGAATTTCCGTGCGCCTGAAATCGTTTCAGATTATGGTTTTACCCACATGAACTCACAGGTCAGTCACCAGGCTGGTTGGAAGCGAACTGTGGTCGAAGTGTATGCAGATGCGTCTGTTCCTTTTGAGTGGACACCGATCCTGAAAGAAACCTGCGACGAGGCGGGTATCGATTACTTTTCATCGCCCTATGATTTCGATGCCATTGATATGCTGGACCCTTATGTGCCTGCCTATAAGATCGGTTCGGGTGATATCACCTGGTTGGAAGTATTAGAGCGGATGGCTTCCAAGAACAAGCCTGTGATC
>DSBE01000207.1 GCA_011053085.1 Chloroflexota bacterium | reverse complement strand
GGTCAATCCTGAAGAGAGAAAATAAATAGCATTCAATGCCCCGAAATAGCCCATAATGCTGCCCTGGGCAAAATATAACAAACCAAACATGATATAACGCGGGATGCTAATTTTGGTCTTCATTGACACTCCTGTGGTTAACCCATCCACCTAAGTATAAAACTTTTTTTGCTCATGGGAAGGTGTTATCGTCCCTCGTCCCCAAGCATTTTACTGTTACAATAATTTTCAACTATAATACATGCAATTCAATAGAGCATTTCAACACCGAAATCAAAAAATATGGAAATGAACCCATGGTGAATACTGAAAAAACAACCTTTTTAGATATCCCCCTTGTCAAATCTTCTACATACCTGACCGTTGAAAAATTACTCATCATCCTGATCATATTGCTGGCGATCTTCAGCCGGTTTTACCAGGTGGATCATCGAGTCATGTCACATGACGAAGTTAACCACGTTGTGCCTGCCTATGACCTCTACCAGGGGTTGGGATACCGCCATGACCCGGTAACCCATGGCCCACTGCAATTCCATTTATTGGCCGCTTCCTATTTCATCATGGGCGATAACGACTTCAGCGCACGTTTCCCAGCAGCGCTGTTCAGCGTGGCCGCCATTGTATTCGTGCTGTTCGCCTTTCCACGCTATCTGGGACGTAAAGGAGCCTTGATGGCAGGCCTCTTTTTCTTGATATCCCCCTATCTCCTCTATTATGGCCGCTATACCCGCAACGAAGCCTTCATTGAGTTGTTTGCTGTCATGATGCTGTACGCGGTACTGCGTTACATGGATAAACGCGATAATGCTTCCTTGATCTTGTTGACCATCACATCGGCCCTGCATTTTGCCACCAAAGAAACCGCCTACATCTACACCGCGCAGATGATGATCTTCCTTGCCGTCTACCTCTTCCTGCGCTTACTGAAAACGCCAGCCTGGAAATCAAAAATCCATCAACGTAACTTTCTGCTATTTTCCATCCTTGCTATCGTATTGTTCGTAGCCACCTTTACCATTGCTGTGATTGACGCATCGCACGCAGAAGTCAATGAAACCGGCACAGCCATCGAAGTAAATCGCCACCGACAGTTGGTGACCGCCATGATCGTGGTTGGCGCTGCTTTCATCGCATCAGCTATCGCTGATTTGATTTATCTGGTCAAACACATCGGATGGGATACCATTCGCAATGAATCTTCCTTCGATTTGTTAATCCTGTTGGGCATCACCGTTCTGCCGTTGCTGGTTGCTTTCCCGGTCAGAGTTATTGGTTGGGATCCGCTGGATTACACCACCGCAGGCATCATCCGCACCGGAGGAATGCTTATCATCGTTCTTGCCCTCACGGCAGTGCTCGGATTCTGGTGGGATCGAAAGAAGTGGGCCATTCACATGGGCGTGTTTTATGGCATTTTCACCATTTTCTACACCACCTTCTTCACCAATATCCGAGGATTTCTTACCGGTATCGTCGGATCGTTAGGCTACTGGCTGGTGCAGCAGAGTGTCGAACGCGGCACCCAACCGTTGTATTATTACGCGCTGGTGCAGATGCCCATCTATGAATATCTCAGCATTGCCGGGTTGATCCTAGCCGTGGTGCTTGCCTGGAGATCCTGGCAGGGACAGCCGGATCAGCCAGACAAAAACCATGAAGAAAAAGAGAGTGTGCCCACGCTTGCCCTGCTGCTATTCTGGTCTCTGATGAGCCTGGTCGCCTACAGCATTGCCGGTGAACGTATGCCCTGGCTGACTGTTCACATCGCCTTGCCTTTCTCACTGACCGCTGCCTGGGGGTTCGCCAAATTCCTGGAGCGCATTGACTGGCTGCCACTGCTGAAAAAGAAAACAATCTTTGTCTTTTTGCTGGCACCGGTCTTTCTCCTCAGTGTCTTGGGCATGATCGGTTTGCTTCTCTCCGCCAACCCGCCCTTCGCTGGCAAAGAACTCCTCCAACTGCAAACCACCTATCGCTTTCTGCTGGTCGTTCTCACCGCTCTGGGCGCAGGTTATGGTTTGTTCAAACTGCTGCCTGTCCCGGTCTGGAAGGTATTTGGTCAATTAACCACCTTATCATTTTTTGTCCTGCTGATTGTCTTGACAGCTCGCACCGCCTTCATGGCTGCCTACGTCAATGCCGACTACGCTTCTGAATTTCTGGTCTATGCGCATGCCTCTCCCGCGCCGAAGGAAATCCTCGACCAGATCGAAACAATCAGTTACCGCACGACAGGCGGAAAGAACATGGAAGTCGCCTACGACAATGACAGCCTCTACCCCTACTGGTGGTATCTGCGGGATTATCCCAACAAACGCTATTTTGCTGAGGCGCCTACCCGCGATATCTCCAACGCAACCGTCATCCTTGCCTCCTCAAGCAAATACGGCAAAATTGATGCCATTGTCCGTGATAATTACACCACCTTTGACTACATCCGTTTGTGGTGGCCAATGCAGGATTATTACGGCCTGACGCTCAAACGCATCGGAGAAATTCTACTGGATGCCCCCTTGCGTTCTGCTATTTTTGAAATCTGGCTGAACCGTGATTACAGTGCTTATTCACAGGTCAAGGGCATTTCCCACCTCACGCCTGAAAATTGGTCTCCCTCTGATCAATTCCGTATGTATATACGAAAAGATATCGTGGCGCAGCTGTGGCAATATGGTGCCTCTCCCTCCTTCGAGGTTGGATTTGATGAGGACCTTTACATGACCAATGTGTTGCCGTTGCTGGCTGATCAGGTCATTGGTTCGCCAGGCTCCTCACCCGGTCAGCTTAACGCCCCACGCGGAATTGATGTTGCACCAGATGGCAGCATCTTTGTGGCAGATTCAAGAAATCACCGCATTCAACATTTTGCTCCCGATGGGACTTTGTGGAATGATTGGGGTACATTTGCAGATACAGAAACATCAGAAGCACCCGGCGGAACCTTCAACGAACCCTGGGATGTAGCAGTCAGCCAGGATGGTTTTGTGTATGTGGCTGATACCTGGAATCACCGCATCCAGAAATTCGATTATGATGGCAATTTCATCACCGTCTGGGGCGAATTCGGGGTGGCAGAAACCCCTTACCGCTTGTGGGGGCCCCGTTCGGTGGAGGTTGATATTGACGGCAACGTCTTCATCACCGATACTGGCAACAAACGCATCATCATGTACACAGCGGATGGCGACTACCTGACTGACTTCGGCGGTGCCGGGTTCGCACCGGGTGAATTTGATGAACCGGTTGGTATCGCACTTGACCCGCAAGGCAACCTTTTCATCGCAGACACATGGAATCGCCGCATTCAATCAGTATTCGTTGATCGGATGAATCTTTTTGTCTCGCCCATCACCTGGTGGGATATGTATGGATGGTACAGTCAAACCCTCGACAACAAACCATACATCACTGTTTCAGGAGATGGGTATGTGTATGTTACTGACCCTGAAGGATACCGCGTGATCCAGTTTGACCTGGCTGGCAATTACATCAGTGCCTGGGGTGATTACAGCGCTGGATACGACGGCTTCGGTTTACCGTCTGGGATCGCAGCCGACAACCAGGGTGGTGTGTGGGTCAGTGATGCCGCCAACAATGTACTGCTGCATTTTACCCTGCCCTAAACATTGATAGGGAAATATCTGAAAAGCCTTTGGTTCTGGTCAAAGGCTTTTTTGTGCTATTGACTTAATAGAATTTTTGTTCTATTTTAGAGTCAAGAAACAAACTCTACACAGAAAGGAACATATTATGTCCCTGGGATCTAACTACCATTTACGTGACCGCCTTCGTTCTGCGCAGATCAACCGCGGGGCTTTCTATTCAGCCATAATCCTCACCGCTCTGATTTTCTTTGAGATCTTCAACTTCTCCACCACCCACTTTGCTCTGTCCGATTTGCTGGGTGATCTTAAATTTTTAGGTGTTCGCTGGGCTACGGGCCTCTCCATTGCGTTTACCTGTATTGATTTTGCCGGCATTTCCCGTCTTTTTGCGCCCGAAGAAGGTCAGCAACAGCCACACGAGATGTGGTTCCTGTTCGGTGCCTGGCTGCTGGCTGCCACCATGAATGCATCGTTAACCTGGTGGGGTGTGTCGATAGCCCTCTATAATCACAGCCTGCAAAGCGCTGCCATCATCGATTCTGCCCAGGTACTAAGAGTGGTTCCCCTGTTCATTGCCATTTTGGTGTGGGTCATCCGTGTATTGGTGATCGGCACCGTTAGTGTGCATGCCAGCCAGCACAGTGATACATCCACACAGGCCAGCCGCTCACTAAGAAATCCTTCTTCAGCCGGGTCGGTAACCCCCTTGCGCCGTACCCGCCCTGATCCAATATCAGCTCAACCCACACGTCCGGCCAGCCGCAGCGAAAGCCGTCGTTTCTAAATCGTTTAGCCCACTGGCAGAAATTACCTTCCGCACTCAAACAACACGATGGATCTGCCAGTGAAAATTAAGATCCGAGAGCATGTCACCCTGGTGGCATGCTCTCCTGTTAATTGCGGAGAGTTAGTCTGTCTTCCGTTTCTTCTTCTTATCTTCATCGCCCAGGAAAATTGACAACACCACACTGACCACGCTGACGATCAACCCGCCGAAAAACGCGCCCCAAAAGGTGTCAACCTGGAAGCCGAAACCGGCGATCAATCCGCCCAGCCAGCCCGACATATAAAACATGAGCGTGTTGATCAACAAGGTAAATAGTCCCAAAGTCAGGATGATCAATGGGCAGGTCAACAGTTTAATGATCGGTTTAACCACCGCATTCACGACGCCAAAGATCAACCCCAGCACCACATAGCCATACCATTCCATCGGCGCCGCAGTGATGCCGTTGCCATTCATGATCGCGATGGCAGCGTAAAGAGCCACAGAGTTGATGATCAACCGGACAAAAAAGCCACGCATATGAACCTCCTTAAGATTTTTTAAATAAAGATGATGGATATTCCATCCATATTAACGTATTTTGCGG
>DSBE01000141.1 GCA_011053085.1 Chloroflexota bacterium | reverse complement strand
GTTGTCATCCTGACCAAGAACCAGCAGCGCTGGTTTGCGCGGAGGGATCGAAACCACCAACTGGGACAGATTGCCAGATGAATTTCCCTGTCTGGTTATTTCGATTCCTCCGTTTCAGATGGCTGCGCCATCTTCCAGTCGGAATGACAACGGTGCGCAGGATCGAAACCGCCCGGCATTGGCAGCCCGATGTCGGGCGAATGGTGATGCCCTGCCTTTCCGATTTCTCCGCTCCCTGCGGTCGGTCGAAATGACACGTTCGTATTATTTGCTTTCCTGAGCGAGAACAAGCGCAGCTTGTTTGCGAAGGATCCCCCTATGATGCTTCACATACCGTAACCGCCGGCGGCTGAGCATGCCCTGCCTTTCCGATTTCTCCTCTCCCTGCGGTCGGTCGAAAAGACAGGGTCGCACGCGCTTCTGCGCAGAGTGACGATGGCGCCTGTCACTGTAGGCAAAACGCGCCACAAAACAACAGCTTGCCGGGCAGGCAGGCCTGTGCTTTAATCAGGCCATAATAATAGAACAAAATTTCTACAAAGGAGTACGCCACCATGACCGCAACCCTACCCCCGTCTCCTTCTCCGTCCAGCGAACTGTGCGAAGAGATCCGCATGGTGCGCGCTGTGATGCAGCTGGTGATGAGCGTGACGGACGAACCGCACACGTTGGCGGAATTGTTGAAATTGCTCGATTCACTCAGCATGGCCTCCACGCGCCTGGCGACGCTGCTCAAAGCCGACCGCCAGTTGGCCAAAAGCGAAGACCTGAGCGAAGCGCTGAATGAAGCCCTGGCGGAGCTGTTAAATGAGATGCGCATAGCCGAATGAGCCTTACGTACAGAGAACGGCGGGGCGAGATGCCTCCCTCACCAAAAAGCGGGCTGCGCACGGTGGAACAGGCAAGCAGCGTTGCGGCCGATCTTCTCTCTTCCGTGCCATCCAACGCCCCCTGCGCCCGCCTGCACCGCCGTTCTCTCCCCTTGCTCGCCCTATTTTCTATGAAAGGATCCCTTCCATGCAAGAACAGGTTGATTTGATCGCTGAACGGCTCGCGCGGGTGGTTGACCGCCTGCAGGATGACCTGCGCGAGATCCGCGCCTTGCTGCGGCATCAACAGGAATTGACCGAACGCCGCCTGGTTTGGCTGGAAACGCAGGCGCAGGATCAAGAGCAACGCCTGCGTGACGCCCAGACCGCCGCGGCGCAATTCCGCGTGTTCGCCGGGCTGACTTCGGGGTCATCCGGGCTGCTTTCCTTGCTGGCGTTGCTGCGCAGTTTTTTCGGCGGGTAGATATATGCAAGCGCTGCCCAACTCCGTTGTCGCTCTGCCAACGCCCAAAGCGCGGCTGATGTCTCTGCTGCGTGATCCCTGTCTGTTCAGCATGGCGGGAGGCGGGCTGCGGCTGCGGCGTTACCAGCAGGCGCCGGCGCGCGCTATCCTGCGCTCGGTACAGGAATCTGCCGGGCGTTCGATCGTGGTCATGTTTCCGCGTCAGTCAGGCAAGAATGAACTGCAGGCGCAGTTGGAAGCCTATCTGCTGCTGTTGTTCAGTCAGCAGGAGAGCGAGATCGTGAAGGTCTCGCCCACCTGGAAACCGCAGAGCCTCAACGCCATGCGCCGCCTGGAACGTGTGCTGGCGGGCAATCGTTTCACGCAGGGACGCTGGCGCAAAGAATCCGGCTACATCTACCGGCTGGGCAAGGCGCGCATTTTCTTCCTGTCCGGCCAACCCGAAGCCAACATCGTGGGCGCAACCGCCTCGCTGTTATTGGAAGTAGATGAAGCCCAGGAGGTTGGTCTTGAGAAATTTGACAAAGAGATCGCGCCGATGGCAGCCAGCACCAATGCCACACGTGTCTTCTGGGGCACCGCCTGGTCGACGGTCACGCTGTTGGCGCGTGAATTGCGCGCGGCGCAAGCCGCCCAGTCACAGGACGGTATCCAGCGGGTGTTTCGCATTGATGCCGACGAGGTGGCGCAGGAGGTGCCTTCTTACGGAGGCTTTGTCAGCGCGCAGGTTGCCCGCATGGGGCGCCAGCATCCGCTGGTCAAAACCCAGTTTTACTCCGAAGAGTTGGCGGGCGAGGGCGGCATGTTCCCGCCGCAGCGCATTGCCATGATGCAGGGCGGCCACACGGCGCAGGAAGGCCCGCAAAGCGGTGAACACTATGCCTTTTTGATCGACTTTGGCGGGGAAGATCCGGGCGGCGGATTGATTGAAGCGGCCATGCACAACCCGCAGCGTGACGCCACCGCCCTGACGATCGTGTCTGTTGATCTCAGCGGCCTGTCCGACCCCTTGCTGCGCGCGCCGCGCTATGGCTGTGTCCACCGCCGTGAGTGGCGCGGGACATCGCATCCGCTGCTGTTGAGCGCGCTGCAGGCATTGGTTGAACAATGGCAGCCGCGCTATATCGTCACAGATGCCACCGGGCTGGGTGCACCGCTGACTTCCTTCTTGCAGCGTGCTTACCGTGAACGCGTGATCCCGTTCGTCTTCAGCCGTGTCAGCAAATCCAAATTGGGTTGGGATTTTCTGGCATTGGTGGATGGCGGCCGCTGGCGTGAATTTGGGCAGGGTGAACCCGTGCAGTGCGCGTACCAGAAGGCGTTCTACCGTCAGCTGCGTTTCACCGAATACCGCCTGGAAAGCGGGCAGCAATTGCGTTGGGGCGTGCCGGATGGGGCGCGTGATGCTGACAGCGGCGAGGTGCTGCATGATGACTGGGTGCTGTCTGCCGCGCTGGCGGTGGTGCTGGATGGGCAATCTTTCCTGCATACTGCCAGCGAAGTGACCCTGATTGAACCACCGGATCCATTGACAGACATGGATGCCGGATTTTAGCCATGAAAGGAAAATCAACCCCATGACCTATCCTTTGTCTTCGCCGGTGCTGGCGGGGCAGCCCACCGCCGCGGCGCATTACAACCACCTGCGCACGGACGCCCTCTATCTCGGGCAGGCGACGGAAGATGCCGCTGCGCTGGGGCAATTGCTGGCGCACTTCAGCGACAACCTGACCCTGGCGCGGTTGGGCAGCAACCGTCTGCGCATTGAAGCCGCGCCTGACGCACCGGTGGCGCTGATGATCCAGGGCTGCCCCTGCCGGGTGACTGCCAATGTGGACCTTGCCAGCGGCGCCGCGCCCAGCGGGAGCGCTGCCGCCTGGTTCGTGTTCGCCCAACGCGCCAGCGGCGCCAGCACTTTCACGCTGGCGGTCAATACTTCTGCCACTCCCGCGCCAAACCAGGCACTGATCGGCGCTTTCTACTGGGACGGCAGCCAGATCGTGGCGGATTCGGTGATGCTGCTGCAGCGTGAACGCCTGCTGAAGGTGTTGAACCTGGCACCCAGCCAGCAAGCCGGCGGCCGTTTGTGTCTGCAATCCGGTGAACCGTATGGCAGCGACGATCGCAGCGGCAGCACCGTCTACTACAGCCCCTTCACCGCCGATGTGATCGCCCTGTATGCGCCGGGCTTCGGCTGGGTCAACCATGCCTTTAACGAACGGTCGCTGCTCCTGCCGGGCACACCTGATACCAACTATGATATCTTCGCCGCTTGGGATGGCAGCGTTGTGCAACTGAGTGCCCTGGCATGGGCGTCTGACAGCCTGCGCACGTCCTCTCTCAGCCTGCAGGATGGCCGCTGGGTGCTGGGCAGTGACGCCAGCCTGCGCTATCTGGGCTCGGTGCGCGTCGGGTCAGGCGGGGTGGCGGTTGACAGCAAAGCCCAGCGTCTGGTGTGGAATGCCGACAACCGCCGCGCGAAATTGATCTATCGCATGGACAGCACTACCCATACCTACGCCAGCGCCACCTGGCGCATGTGGAATGATGACGCTGACAATTACGCCCTGTTGCTTATGGGAGAGAAAAACCCGCTGACCTTGCAATTGTTCGGTGACCAGAGCGGTTCCGTGCCGGGTGACGCCATCCGCGTGGGTATTGGGGTGGACAGCATCGGCGGCAGCGTCATTCTTGGTTCGTCCAGCGGTGACAATTTCAAAGGCTCGGTGGTGTATTGCAATGTGCTGGCGGCAGGCGTGCATCAGTTCAATGTGTGCGAATACGGTAACGCCAGTTCCACCTGCACCTATTTCCGCGCCACGCTCAGCGGCGAGTTCTGGTGTTAGGGGGCAGATGCATGCAAACCATTCACGAGAAATTCCATTTTACCCCTGCCGCTGTAGAAGCCAGCCAGAGCGGTGCGTTCGAAATTCTCGCCATCACCGCCGGCGAGGGTAACGGCTGGCATTTTTCCGCCGCGGTGCTGCAGCGTTCACTGCCCCGGTGGGCGCAGGTAGACACCTTCATTGACCACACCCGCGCCGCCGGTCAACCGCGTTCGGTGCGCGACCTTGCCGGGCGCTGTGAAGACCCCCGCTGGGACGAAGCTCACAACGGCATCCGCCTGCGCCTGACCCCCTGCGGCCCTTCGGCAGAGGTGCTCAGCCAACTGGGCGGATGGTTATTACAGGAAGAACCGCCTGCCACCGCGGTCGGCTTTTCGGCCGACCTGCTTTTCACCGCGGACAGCCAGCGGCGTGTGACCGAGATCAAGAAAGTGTTTTCGGTGGATGTTGTTTTTCAACCGGCACGCGGCGGAGCTTTTCTCGCCGCTTTGCAGCAATCGTTACCACAATCAAGCAAGGAGAATATGATAATGACAATGGAAATCAACCAGACCATGCAGGAACAGCCCGCGCAGGGCGAAGAAAAAGAACGCGCCATGTGTGCCTACCTGCTGGAAAGCGCCCTGCAGGCCGCCCAACTGCCCGCCGCAGCCGAAACCTATGTGCGCGAACGTTTCCACGGGCAGGTGTTTACCCCCGAAGCCCTCAAGCAAGCCATCCGCGAGGTGCGCGACCTCACCGCGCAACTGACCGCGCCGATGACCGTACAGGGGCCGTCGCGCCTGCACAACCAGCGCACTTCCGAAGACCGCTTACAGGCCGCTGTTGATGACCTGTTCGGCGC
>DSBE01000240.1 GCA_011053085.1 Chloroflexota bacterium | reverse complement strand
GTATAGCATTATGATTGTAAATGAAAAACTCACATCATTCAATGGGGGCATAGAGGCCCAAGACGTTTGGAATATCGAATCACTAGATAGGGTTCCACACTCTTTTTCAATGCACATAAAAATGAGTGTGTTTTTCAATGCCTCGCACCAAGTTGAGTATAAACCAGGTCAATTCGGAGAGATGCATCGCCATTCTTATCAATTAACCGCAACAGCAGTTTACCAAAACTCATCGGATAGGAATTACTATGTCCCCTTTGAAGATTTCCGCAATATACTAAATCAAATCGCAAAACATTATGAGGGACATTGCCTTAATGATATCCCTGTTTTTCAGCATATGCCCTCCACAACAGAAAACTTTGTTCAACTAATTGCCCTTCAATTAGAACAACTCACCCGCTATCTTCCTCTTTTTGTGCGAGAAATATCATTGAATGAATCTCCAACCATTGGGGTGACACTGGTGGCTGAAAATGGAAGATAGCTGCCAGACACCAACCAGTAACAATAAGACTTCACATTCTACCTCCCGAACAACCCTAATTGCCTTCCTCATTATCACAGTAACATGGCTGTTGATATATGGCCCAATCCTTTTTGACTCCAACAGCATTCCATGGGGTTCAGACACCTTGGGCCACGTTTTTCGCTTTGAATACCTGCGGGAATCCCTTCAACAGGGTATTTGGCTGCCTGATTTTGTCCCTGAATGGTACCTGGGAATTCAACTTTTCCGCTATTACCCTCCATTCGTCTACTACCCATTAGCTGTGGCATCCTTATTTATAAAAGATCCAATTCTGGTTACATCACTTTTTATTGCCCTGTGCGCCTGGCTGGGAGGATTGTCCTGGCTTTTGTTTCAACGAATGGTCGGTTGGATTCCCTCGATACTGGGCGGTATCCTATTTATGCTCCTGCCCGACTTAGTAAGGGTAGCCTTTGCGGAAGGCAACCTCTTGCGTCAGTTTGCCAATATGCTCCTGCCACTGTTGTTTTTCCTTCTACAAACTGTCATTACCAAACCAGAAAAGCGCTGGGCGCAAATTGCGCTGGCTTTCACCTTCACCGCCCTGGTTCTCAGTCATCCAATGATGGCATCGATTACCGCTGTCATGGCAATTGTCTTTATCTCACTCGTTACTTTGTTGAAGAATCTCAAGATCATCTATTGGTTCCGTACTGTCACCATAATGGTTATGGGTATTCTCATCGCTTCTTTCTGGTTATTGCCAAGTTTGACAGGAGGGATCACTGATCTAAGTAAAGAAGCCATGGTTGAGGGGTTACCAGTGGTCAGCCTTGTTTCACTTCTGTCACCTGCCACCCGCCTGCACAACAAAGAGGCGCTGTACGTAGGTTTTTCATTGTTGCTGCTGCCCCTCGTAATGGTCTTCATTCCTCGTGTTCGCAAAAACCATGACTTTTGGGCACTGTCGATCACAGGACTACTGGGATGGTTGCTGGTAACTCCAGTTCTAAACAGCCTGTTCTATGCACTGCCGCTGGCTGAACTGATGTGGCCTGCCCGCTTTCTCACCATCGCAAGTGCTTTTCTACTGGCAGCCACTATCTATGGAGTACACCTTGCAGGGCAGAATCTTCCCGGAAATTATAAACGCTACCTTCTCTTGTCGCTGCTTATCCTTCCCCTTCTAATTGATTTCAACGGTTCTCGCCGCCTAATCCATCACCGTCCCAATACAGGTGAAATCTCGCTTATTGCCGATACATTGACACAAAACCAAGGATGGCGGCAGGCAACTTTAGATCATTCTCGTACAGCTTCTGCACCGTCCTATTTTATCTATGCCAATGCAAATCGTGAGCAGCTTTTCGGGTGGGGCTTTCAGGGTGCTCGAACCGCCGGCCTGGTTGCTGGCATCAATGAAGCCATGTTGAGGGGACATACAGACTTTGCCATTGACCGGCTAAACTTAGCAAGTGTAGATGACATCTGGGTTGCAAACACAATCCCCCAGCCTTATCTACTGCATGAAAAATTGGTCAATACAGGTTTTCAGTTAAAAGAGACGAATACGTTATTTGATTTGTACCATCGCGAAGGTTCACCTCGTGCAATTATATCTTCTTGGGAAACAATCGCCATCGGGAATACAGCACAAAACTATGCATATCTGTTTCCTCAGATTATTACCTCAGACTCACCTTATCTGGATGAGTACACCTTAGAAGAACTGAGTCGGTACAAAACAGTGATTCTAGCGGGATTTTCGTGGCATAACCGTGCAAACGCCGAATCATTGGTGATCGACCTTGCGCAATCAGGCTGTCATGTCGTGATAGACCTGACCCGCAGTCGCCAGAATCCGCTTTCTCAGCAGCTCAATTTTTTAGATATCTGGGGCGAACGTGTCATACTGGATTACACACCCATGACAGCCGTTAGTGAGTATAGCTCTTATGTTCTGGCGCCTTTTCGGGTAGATGATCAGTTTTGGTATACGATCACACCGCAAAATCTTGATGAAGAAGTATTGACGGCACAATTTCTCAACCAACCTCTTGTATTGACAGGATATAAACAGGTCGGTGACAGCAAGGTCTGGTTTGTTGGCCTAAACCTGGCATATCACGCTGTATTGAATAACGACCCCAGCGCAGCTTTGATTCTTGCAGACCTCTTAGGTTTTTCAACTGGCGAGACATCGGATTATAAATCCATCCCTTTGATGAATTACTATCGCGATGGAAAACAAGTTTCCTTCACATTAGCGCTGGATACTTCGCAAACGGTCTTGCTGCCATTTGCCAACTTTGACGGCACCGTGGTGCATGCCAATGGAGAGAAATTAGAAACCAGGCCAATTTCAAACCTGATTCAAATTCAAGCGCCGGCTGGCGAAAAACAATACACCATCTCTTTTGAAAAACCCGGCATATATTCTGTGGGAGCAGCTATCAGCCTCATATCTCTGCCCACTCTTTTTCTATTCATTTTTTTCGGAAGAGAAAATGATAACTAAAGCAGTGTCTGTTGCTCTACTTCTCGCCACATTAATGATTGCTTTGGGCACCACCCGCCAACCGGTGCAAGCTGGTGCAGGAATTACACTGGATGGGAATTTTGATGACTGGGCTGGCAAGCCTTGTGTCAGTGATCCCGCCGACGATGCGCCAGCGAACCTGGACATTATCCTTTTTTGCTTTGTATCCGACTTTGACACCGAAGAAATATATTTCATGTTCCAACGCATCGGTAACAGCCTAGCCCCCACCGATTATACGATCCGCCTCGATATAAACAATGACGATGATTATAACGATCCTGAGGACCGTTTGATACAAATCAAATACAACCTTAGCAATGCACACTCAATGGTCGATGTTACCGTGTACGACGGCACCGGAAATTATCTGGCCACTGTCGCATCCAAAGCAGATTGGGGCCAAAGTGGAAGGGATGGTGGCAGTGGAGTTGAACTGGGTATGAGCTGGACGCAATTGGGTTTGACACCTGGCGTAACGGCCGCTGCCACCATGGATATCTATTCCGGGAATATGGTAGACATCCTCGACACTCCAGTCACATGGACACCCGCCGATGCCCTCGGATATGTCATTCTGGGTACCATCATCGTCTGCGCCGCGCTTTATATGGTGTACCGCAAAAGAATACTGGTTTCTGAGACAGGAACACAGTCATGAATTTACTGGGCTTGTTTTTTGTCACCACCATCTGGGTGCTATTGGTCATTTTCCTGTTCCGCCGAAAGATTTGGATTTTCTACTACCTGGCTGGCACCATTGGCCTGGCCACATTGTTGGTGTTGATCAATCGCAATTTTCTGCATTCCGAAGTTTACCTAGCAAAATCTGTTGCTGAAAGCATCCACTTTTTAACAAATCTTGTCAACATCCCCACCCAGGTTTTTGAAGAAGCGCCAGGGTTGTTGTTAGTGATGGTGGTTGTTCAACGTGTTGGTTGGACGGCTATGCAAATTGGCGTCGAATCATCTGCCCTCCTCGAGATCAGCGTATTGGTTGGACTCATTGCGTTTTATCCTGGCTGGTCTCTCACCAGCCGGACATGGAGAGCGTTGGTCGGCATTGCACTTACCTGGCTAGCAAATCTTTTAAGAATGCTCCTGATCGTTCTCATGTTGCATTTCCTGGGAAAAGAAGTACTGGTAATTGCCCACACATTCCTCGGTAAGCTGGTTTTCTTCCTTTTCACCATCACCATCTACTGGTATTTGATCACTGCGCCATCCCTAAAACTTATTCAACAAAATATCCAAAATCGCAGTACATCGCGAGGCATAGCGTGAACACTCGCACTGCCTACATAATCTTCTGGATTATATGGCTGCTTGTGCCCATCCTCATTGACGGGGCTATCGTTTTCTTCAGTTTTTTTGGTGCCATTCGTAATCACCACACCTTCCGGAAGCAACAACCGTTGCCTTTTACACCACAGGTTTCCATTGTCATTCCTGTAAAAAATGGTGCTCACACAATAGAGGCTTGTATACGTTCCATCGCAGAACAGAATTATCCGCATGATGCGTTGGAAATCATGGTTATCGACAATGGCTCGACCGATGATTCTTTTGCCGTGTTCAATGCCATCGACGATATAGAGAACCGAATTACATGGCACAGCATAATCGGTCAGGGGAAAGCCTGGGCTTTAAATTCCGGGGTTTACCTGTCGCAAGCCCAATATTTTGTTAATGTCGACTGCGATCTGGTATTAGCGCCAGATGCAATAAGAAATGCTATCAGCCATATGGAAGGCAATCCAGATATCGGCGCTGCCACAGGCTATCTTGTCGTGTCGCCGCCTGACAGACAAGCCACTAACAATGAACAATTGTTGGCAAAATTAGAATTTCTGGAGTACGTTACTGTATTTGGTGTTGGGCGAGCTTACCAATCACAAGCAAACGCATTATTCACCCTTTCTGGTGCATTCTCCATATTTCGCCGCGAAGTTCTCCTGCGTACCTTTCTTTACAACCAGGATACCGTAAGCGAAGACACTGATCTGACATTGCAGTTGTATG
>DSBE01000352.1 GCA_011053085.1 Chloroflexota bacterium | reverse complement strand
TTTGAGATCTTTCGTCCGGTCGGCCTGCTGCAGCCATTGATCAGCAAAGTGTGCTGTCCGCTGTGGCACCTGATGGACGTAACTGCCCCGCCGCCCAAATTGTCTTTCTGATCAAGCCGCGTCGCGCGGTGTTTTGGCATGCCTGTGCATTAACCATGGGCTGTATGTATCTGGACAGACAAATGAAGGAGCTATCTCCATGCATATACAACGAATTATCAAACGAATCTTGCTGCTGAGCCTGCTGGTGGTGGCGGTGGCTTTGGTGCTCACGCCGCTGCCGGTGCGTGCCGAAGCCGAAGAACCGGAGATCATCATCTATTTCTTTTGGGGCGAGGGCTGCCCATTTTGTGAACGCGAGCAATTGTTCTTAGAATTCGACTTGCTGCCGCGTTACGACAACGTGGTTGTGTTGGATTTCGAGACCTATAACAGCCGTGCCAACGTCAATTTATTTCTACAAATGGCGGAAACCTATGGATTCACCCCGCAGGGTGTGCCGGCGACCTTTGTTGGCGATCAATATTTTGTCGGTTTCAGCCAGGATATTGGACGTCAGATAGAAAATGCCATTCTTAGCTATATGGAAGCGGGTGTGTACCCTGACCCTGGTTTGCGCCTGCCCGAGGCAGACCGCCCGGCGCTGCCCGCTAAAGAAGCACCTGAGCCGGAACTGGAAGAAGAAGCGATCGCTACCCAGCAGGTGGTGTTTGATAAGGAAAATCCCAGACTGGAGATTCCGTTGTTCGGCACCGTTGACCTATCGAACTGGTCATTGCTCGCCAGCACAGTGGTGATCGCGGTGGTGGACGGCTTCAATCCCTGTTCACTGTGGGTACTGACGATGTTGATCGCGCTCTCACTGCACACCGGATCGCGCAAAAAGGTGTTCATTATCGGTTTCGTGTTCCTGACAGTGACCGCCGCCGTATACGCAGTCTTCATTGCCGGTTTGTTCAGCATGATGAGCATTATTCAGTATATCGGTTGGATACAGGTGGTGGTGGCATTGGTGGCAGCTGTTTTTGCGCTCATCAACATCAAGGACTACTTCTGGTACAAAGAGGGTGTCTCCATGACCATTGCGGATGACAAGAAGCCAGGCATTTATAAGAAAATGCGCAAGGTGGTAGCCTCCTCTGATAATTTCTGGGCGATGATCGGCGCAACTGTTGTGCTGGCGCTGGGGGTGAGCGTGGTGGAATTCACCTGCACGGCCGGCCTGCCGGTGCTGTGGACCGGGATTCTAAACGCGCAGGGGGTGGGGATCGCCACCTTTGTCGTGCTGCTGCTGGTGTATATGGTCATCTATCAGTTGGATGAGATGATCATCTTTGTCCCGGCGGTGCTGACCTTGCGGTCGAACAAGTTCGAGGAAAAACAGGGCAGGCTGCTGAAACTGGTCGGCGGAGTTCTGATGCTCTCGCTGGCGATCGTTCTGCTGGTGGACCCGGGCTGGATGCATGAACTGGTCAATGTTTTGATCCTGTTCGGTATCTCACTGGGCGCCACCGCTTTGATCCTGCTGCTGCAGCGAGTGATCCTGCCCATCTTTGGGGTTGAAATCGGCCTGGACGCGAAAAAGAAGAAAACCAGCCGACGGCGACGGTGAGTTTACCGGATCGTGAACAGGGGTTGCCGGTATTCGGGCAACCCCTGTTTGTTTGTCTCCATAACTGCCTGACCTGTATAAAAATTTTATTAGAAATCGTTAACGGGGGTTGACGCGATTGGGCTTGGTGGTATCATAAGGATGGAATTAGCACTCGGTTAAAAAGAGTGCTAAAACACAAAAAATTTATTTTCATTCATCTTGAGAATAATCAAAATAAAACTGGAGGAATCAATGGCATTAACACTAAAACCTTTAGGCAGCCGTATTGTGGTGGAGCCGATCGAACAGGAAGAAAAGACTGTGACCGGCATTTATCTGCCCGATACAGCCAAAGAAAAGCCCATGAAGGGCACTATCGTCGCTATCGGTGAAGGCGAGCGCGATGAAGCCGGAAAACGCATCCCCATGGAAGTGAAAGTGGGCGATGTGGTTTTGTTTAACAAATATTCCGGTACCGAAATCAAAATTGACGAAAAGAAAATCCTGGTGATGAAAGAGTCAGACGTTCTGGCGATCATCGAAGGCTAAGAATAAAGGAGAAATTGAACTATGGCAGCAAAAGAATTATTGTTTGGCGAAGACGCACGACGTGCCCTTAAGAAGGGTATTGATGTTGTGGCGAACGCCGTAGCAACCACCCTGGGCCCCAAGGGCCGCAATGTGGCAATTGACCGCAAATTCGGTTCGCCCACCATCACCCACGACGGTGTTTCTGTGGCGAAAGAGATCGAATTGGAAGATCCGTTTGAGAATATGGGCGCGCAGCTGCTCAAAGAAGCCGCGACCAAGACCAATGATATCGCCGGCGACGGCACCACCACCTCAACGGTGTTGGCGCACGCTATCGTGACCGAAGGCCTGAAGAGCCTCGCCGCAGGTTCCAACCCCATGATGCTCAAACGCGGTATCGAAGAAGCCGCCCGCATCGTTGCGGCAGAAATTTCCAAGCAGGCGATCGATATCAACAGCAAAGAAGAAATTGCCTCTGTGGCAACCATCTCTGCGCAGGATGAGCAGATCGGCAATTTGATCGCTGATGTGATGGACAAAGTCGGCAAAGACGGCGTCATCACCGTGGAAGAATCAAAAGGCCTGGAATTTGAGCAGGAATATGTAGAAGGTATGCAGTTCGACCGCGGCTACATCAGCCCTTACTTCGTCACCGACGCAGAGCAGATGGAAGCCTCACTGGAAGAACCCTATATCTTGATTCATGACAAAAAAGTCTCCGCGGCGCAGGACATTGTGCCCGTGCTGGAGAAATTGGTGCAGATCGGCAAACGCGACCTGGTCATCATCGCTGAAGATGTCGACGGCGAAGCCCTGGCGACACTGGTGCTGAACAAACTGCGTGGCATGATCAACGTGCTGGCGATCAAAGCCCCCGGCTTTGGCGACCGCCGCAAAGCCATGATGCAGGATATTGCCATTCTGACCGGCGCTACCGTGATCTCTGAAGAGACCGGCCGCAAACTGGATAGCACCACCGTGGAAGACCTCGGACGTGCTGAGAAGGTTGTGTCAGACAAAGACAACACCACCCTGGTGGGCGGTAAAGGCGACGAACGCCAGATTGCTGGACGCATCGAGCAGATCAAAGTCGAAATCGACAAAACCACCAGTGATTATGACCGCGAAAAACTGCAGGAACGCCTGGCAAAACTGTCCGGTGGTGTGGCCATCATCCGTGTGGGTGCTGCTACCGAAACCGAACTGAAAGAAAAGAAACACCGTGTGGAAGACGCCCTGTCGGCTACCCGCGCGGCTGTGGAAGAAGGCATCGTTCCTGGCGGTGGTGTGGCGCTGATCAATGCTGCGCCCGCGCTGGACGGCGTGAAAATGGACAATGAAGACGCTCAGATCGGTGTTCGCATCGTGTTGAAGGCGCTGGAAGTGCCCATGCGACGTATCGTTGAAAATGCCGGCAAAGACGGCTCTGTGGTCGTTGACTATGTGCGCAATTCCAAAAAGAAAAACATCGGTTACGATGTGCTCAAGAACGAATATGTCGACATGGTGGCTGGCGGCGTCATCGATCCTGCCAAAGTGGCCAAAGGCGCACTGGAGAATGCTGCTTCAATCGCAGCCATGATCCTGACCACCGAAGCTTTGATCACCGAAATCCCCGACAAAGAACCCCCGATGCCCGCCGGCGGCGGCATGGGCGGCGGTATGGGCGGCATGTACTAAGCCCACTCCAAATCGAGAATTCAAACGAGGTCAACGCAAGTTGGCCTCGTTGCTTTTTGGGCTTTCTGTACTATTTCTTCTGTGGTTGGAATCGCACCAGGATTGAGGGATGTTGTTTTTCCAGGTAGAAAAACAACGCACGCAGGAATAGCAGCGTGCCTGCCATTTCAAGCGATGCTTCCAGCAAAGTCAGCGCTTGATAGACGAAGGATTTGCCATGCAAGTTTGCATAGAACCCGCTGATCATGTCCACGACGATCAATCCGCTCAATAACACAACCGCTGCCAGCAAAAATTGACGGCGATGCGGTAGTGGCAGGTGCTCAATGAACTTGAAGTAAAACAAGGTCAGAATCGTAACCAGCATGATACTGACGGGCGCCCAGCTGATATCAAGCATGGGAATCTGACCGGGTTGCACGCCTGCCAGTTGCAGCAGCCGTTCACCGAGAAGTTCACCCAGCGTTTCCCCGATCTTTAGTATCTTCTCAAAGCCCATCAGCAGAAAACCACCAGCCAGCACCCACCAGTGTCTGACATACGTTGTTGCCTGAAGTGCAATCAAGAACAGCAGCAGGGAAACCAGCAAAAACATAAAGCCAGCAAAGGCATTGGGCATATTCTGTTTTGTGTCGATGGTAAAGAGAGGTACTGTCCCCCACAAATTTTGATGGGTGGTGAAATGTACCAGGATCTGGGTGACCAGGCTGATGGCAATCAAAAGGACGGTTATGATCGCCAGAACGCGCAATAGTTTACGGTGATCAATCTGAATAGGTTTTGACATGGTACTCACCCTGGATTTTGAATGGTATAGCACTGATTCTACCAGCAATCAGCTTTCTGACAATTGCACAGGCGGCTGTAATCATGGCTGCCAGCGCAGGGCCTGGATGAAGCGTTCCCCATTTCCTTCAGGTTGGTCATTCAGATAGTAAGCCGCTACCACCGTGCCGTCATACAACGTTACCGCGCGGGTATAGCCCATATCGCTGGTGCCGCCGGTGTGACACAGGACGATGGGTTCGCTCCAGCTTATTCCTTCATCTTCACTGACGACTGCACAGATGGTGCAGGGAGTATCACGGTTGCCGTAAACGAGGGCGATACGTCCATCCGATAAATGCACCAACGAAGGGGGATTGCTATTGCCAGGTTCTTTGAAAGCAACTGGACGGGCAAGATACTGCCAGCTTCTGCCAGCATCGTTGGACGTATACAGATCGATCCA
>DSBE01000102.1 GCA_011053085.1 Chloroflexota bacterium | reverse complement strand
TCAGAAAACAGAGGCACTGTCCAACAACCCTGCCCTCGGGTGGCATAAAGAAGGGAGCCCTCCCCATCTTTTTCGGGTTGACTTGCCTGTGTCAGGTTGGGGCACGCCAGGATGCCAATCTGAACAACACCTGAAGAAATGTAGGCAAGAGCAATCGCAAACTGATCCTGGCGTAAAAATCCTTTGGTGCCATCAATGGGGTCAAGCGTCCAAAAATCACCTTCAGGAGATGATTTCCCCAGATCGATCCATTCACCCACATCTGATGTGGTGGCTGTTGGGAATACAATTTGGGCGTATTGATGAATCAGGGGTAGAAAATCTGGATTTCCAGATGTACGCAGGGAGGCAGAATCTTCTTCCCCTACCAATTTAAAGCGCGGTAATGCTTGAGATAGGTGGCGGCTGATGATGGCCTGGGCGGTGAAATCCGCCACGGTAACAGGCGATTTATCCTCTTTGTTGAGCGCGGTGATGGTTAGGTCCTGCTGAAGTTGGCGGATTACCCTGGATGCCTTTTTTACAGCTGTGATGCCACTTTGGAGTAACAGGTTTACATCTTGGTTCATCGATCCTCCGTTTTCTTGGGCAAAATTATAACAGACGGTATTAGAATAAATAGGAAATGATCAGGTATGGAGCAAGGTATGAAAATTCGATCACTAACCGGCTTTGTGAGGATGCAGAAAGAAACAGGCCTTTCTGAAACAGCCTGGGAACAACTACAATTATTCACGGAGAAAGCGGCGCAAGCATTCGCCGACGCCGGATATAATCCTCAATCTTATCGCCTGGCATCCAATCCTTTTGCGCAGTATCTGCCTTTGCCAGACGTCGAGTCTGCCCTTGCCAGGTTGTCGATGATCGAGAAGAACGCGGTTGAGGCAGGATTCGATTACCTCTCTATTGGTCCGGCTTCTGCAGAAGAACCTGAAGCGATATCCTTCATCGGCGAAGCCATCGCCGCTACCGAACATGTGTTTGCTTCTGCACATCTCGATTTACAGGACCAATCAGGTGTTTCATTGACGGCAGTGCGCAATGCGGCTCTTTTAATCAAACAATTGAGCCAGGTGGAACCCAATGGTTTTGGGAATTTGTACTTTGCTGCGTTGGCGAATGTGCCTGGCAACATCCCTTTTTTCCCGGCGGGATATGCTGATGTGAGAGAGAGTGCAGGGGCATATGCGCTGGCAATGGAGTCGGCGGATATGGCTGTAGAAGCTTTTTCGGAGGCAAGCGACATTCATGAGGCTTTTCTCTTCTATCAGCAGGCCATCGAGAAAGCGGCAGAAAGATTGGAGCAAGTGGCGATGGAGTTAAGCGATGCAACCGGCATGCATTTTCTGGGTTTTGATTTTACACCAGCGCCGTTTGTCGAACTTGAACAATCTATTGGCACTGCCATTGAGCGGCTAAGCGGCGTTCCTGTTGGGCATATTGGTTCTTTATCGGCGATAGGGATGTTGCTGTCGGCGTTGGACCAGGCGAAGTTCAAACGGTCAGGCTTTAATGGGTTAATGCTTCCGATTTTGGAAGATACCGTATTGGCACAACGAAGCAGCGAAGGCGCATTGACCATCAAAGATCTGTTTTTGTTTTCCACCGTTTGCGGCACCGGCCTGGATACAGTGCCTTTACCAGGCGACATCACCGAAGATCAGCTATTTGCCATACTGCTTGATTTGGCCGTTTTGTCAAAACGGTTAGGCAAACCGTTGACGGCGCGCCTGATGCCGATACCCGGTAAAGCCGCAGGCGACCTAACTGACTTCAAGTTCCCCTTCTTTACCAATGCCCGAATCATGCCTGTGACAGGTACAGGCATTCAGGGTTTACTTGCAGAAGGTGATTGGCTCCCTGTCAGTAAATGGGGGTCTTAGGAATTGTTTTCTTTGGTAGTGACAAAAATGGCAGAAGAAGGACCCTCCCGGTTCAATCCACGAACCCGGAATTTGTCTTTGTGGGCTTGAATCAATTTTAATAATTGATTGTGGCCGTAGGTGCGCGGGTCAAATGAGGGGTCTAATTTGCGCAATGCGTTACCAAGATCGCTCAGCACTGCCCAGCCGTCATCGCCGGAAGCCATTTCCCAGGCGCTTTCAAGCAATCGGATAGGATCGGATTCATCCTCTTTTTGTGGTGTACTGGGTTTAGTGCTGGTTGTTGGGCGTGGTTTTTGATTCGAAGTGAAGTTTTCGGTGAACAAGAAGACTTCGCATGCATTTACAAAAGCACGTGGTGTCATTTTTTTGCCAATACCCATGACGAACATGCCGGTTTCGCGAATGCGGGTTGCCAGACGGGTGTAATCGCTGTCGCTGGAAACCAGGCAGAAACTGTCTACAGTCCGCTGTAAACGAGATCCATGGCGTCAATGATCATGGCGCTGTCGGTCGCATTTTTCCCAATGGTATAGCGGAATTGTTGGATTGGTTGGATCGCATAAGTATGCAAGGTTTCTTTCCAACCATTCATGTTGGCGGTGGTCCAATCACCATAAATCCGCCGGACTGATATGACGCCGTATTTCCCGGTCTCAGTGAGTATATCTTTGATTAATTTCGGTTGTGCATTATCACCGTCAATTAACAATGCGAATCGACGGTTGCTATGATCTGATGTGTGTATTGCCATAAAAATTCTCCCAATAATTAGTTGATCTCAAAACTTTGCACACCATCTATGTGGGCAAGGTCTTTAATGAGTAATTCCAGTACGTTTGACTGGCGTGTTCGCAGGCTGATATCAATCGCCAGTTCATTCTTTTTCATATTTTTCTCCACCCTGAAATTGGTGTGTTCATTGCCTGAACTGTATTTTGCCACTGTTTTTTTTATTTTGTCCAAGATACCTTTGTGGTCTTTGGCCAATAATGAGATGTTCAGGACAATGAAGGGTTGTATCCACCGGTCTTCAACCAGAGATAACACGACCAAAACCAGCAACAAAATCACCGAGGTTAGCACGGCAGGAAAATACAAACCTGCACCGACAGCCAATCCAACAATTGCCATGGTCCACAAGGAGGTAGCAGTGGTTAACCCTTTGACATTAGCACCGAAGCGCAAGATGGCACCACCACCCAAAAAACCAATACCGGTGATGACGCCCGCTCCCAATCGCATGATATCACCGGTAGCTTCGCCTGGTAATGTATAAGGCAGCTGAATGGCGAGGATCATTGTCAGAGCGGAACCGACTACCAGGATTATGTGGGTGCGCAAACCAGCGGGTTGGTTCTGGTATTCACGTTCAAGTCCAATCAAGCCGCCAAGGCTCATGGCGACCAGTAATCTGATGGTTATTTCCAGATAATCTAACAAGGCAGTCCTCCTTTCCGGTTCCTGATGATTTCTTAACCTAATTATAGCAGTATCTTGTCAACAGGAAATAGATGGCAGGACAGGTTAGCCAAAAGCTGTCGATCAAAGTTTTGGCAATTCGATAGAACGCTGGTATTGATACTTGCCTTTTTTGTCGGCGTAAGAAATCTCACAAATCTCATCGCCTTCGAAGAAGATCACCTGGGCTATGCCTTCGTTGGCGTAAATTTTTGCCGGCAGCGGGGTGGTATTTGAGATTTCCAGGGTGACGTATCCTTCCCACTCGGGTTCAAAGGGGGTGACATTGATGATGATGCCGCATCTGGCGTAAGTAGATTTACCAACACAAATAGTGAAGATGTTGCGAGGGATGCGGAAATATTCAACAGTGCGTGCCAGGGCAAAGGAATTGGGCGGGATGATGCAAACGTCACCTTTATAGTCCACCATAGATTTTGGATCAAAATTTTTCGGATCAACCACAGCAGAATTGATGTTGGTGAATATCTTGAATTCATTTGCTACCCGGATATCATAGCCGTAAGATGAAACGCCGTATGATATGACGCCTTCGCGTATCTGCGCGTCTACGAATGGTTCGATCATGCCATTCGCTTGTGATTGTTTTTTGATCCAATGATCTGGTTTGACACCCATGTTTGCCTCCACTATGTGATATTGTCAATCATTATAGCCTAAACGGCAAATAATGTTTCACAAATGAGATTCAATGATTCGGTGATGGGTCAGATGGTCGTTTTGGAGGAAAAAAGCGGCAGCATCCAAAACGGCGTCGCGCGGGATCAGGCCAACCAATTCAGTGTGGTGAATGGAGGTTCCTGAGAGTGCAGCTTCCCGTCGAATGGCCTCCATTACTTGAGAAAGACCAGTCTTGCGATAGTCGGTCAGGTTCATGGAGACTTGCGCGATACCATTGACCAATAGGCCCAGGGCCTTCACATTGGGCAAGCCGCCAGATGACTGGCGGATTTTTTTCGCGATAGCAACCGCAATGGATTGATCGTTGGTATTGAGATATACATTGAAGGCGATCAAAGGCATGCGAGCGCCGACTGCGATAGCGCCAGCGGAACCAACTTTTTTGGGACCAAAGTCTGGTGCCTTAGCCGGGTTGGTTTCGATCTGGTGGATCAGTGCTTCAAATTCACCCCGCCGTACATTCTCCAGCTTGCGTCTTTCAGGTCGCAAGGCCGCTTCTTCGTATAGATAGACAGGAATTTGCAGTTCCTCTCCGATTCTCTTGCCGACCTCTCTGGCGATCTGTACGCAAACAGACATGGGGGTGTCACCAAGCGGAATGAAAGGGAGTACATCCAGGGCACCAATCCGGGGATGCTGACCGGTATGCTGGAATATGTTTATGTGTTCTTGCGCCAACCGGGCAGCTTTGAAAGCAGCTTCGGGGATAGATACCTCATCGCCAATCATCGTCAGCACAGTGCGGTTGTGATCGTCATCGGAATGGCGGTTGATGATCTTAATGTCTGGAATAGATGAGAGATTATCGATTATGGTTTCGATAACCTGCTTGTTGCGAGATTCGGAAAAGTTGGGTACACATTCAATTATCATGACTGTAATTATACAGCCAGGTCGCAGCTTGGGAATGTGGAAAGAGGTAAGACTGGTGTCCCTTCGACATGCCATTTGAATATGAGAATTTTAATCCAAAACCCTTGTCAGCAATCACCATCTGGTATACTC
>DSBE01000057.1 GCA_011053085.1 Chloroflexota bacterium | reverse complement strand
TGATTGATGCGGTGATTTACCACCTGCCATATTTCGGTGGCAAACCGTTCTATAAAGAAGCGGTCATGGATGACTGCCAGGATGGTGCCTTGAAAGGCGGAGAGTGCCTGTTCAAATTGTGTACGCGAAGGGATATCAAGGTGGTTGATTGGCTCATCCAGCAATAAAAAATTACAGCCTTCAGCCACCAGACAAGCCAGTGTCAGGCGCGCTCGTTCACCATAGGACAGGTTTTGGTTGGGGACAAAAACGTCGTCTCCTTTGAACAGGAATTTCGCCAGATGGTAACGGGTCTGGGTTTCATTCATGATACCCAGACGATACAGTGTTTCGTAAGGATTCAGTTCTGGCGGCAGGTTTTCCTGCTCCTGTGCCATATAACCGACTTTTACATTGCTTCCCAGACGAACACTGCCTTGAAGCGCAGGCATTTGACCAAGGATGGTCTTGATGAGGGTGGTTTTTCCACTGCCATTCTCACCCGTCAGGACGCAGCGCTGTCCATAACGGAGGATCAGGTTGATCTCATCCAAAAGGGGTTGTTGATAACCAATGACGAGATTCTCAATGACCAACACATCGCGGCCGCTTTCTGGAATTTCGCTGAAATCAATCTTCATTTCCCAATCGGGTTTGGGTTTGTCGATGTGATCTTCACCCGTCATCAGACGGTCGACGCGTTTCTCGATAGATTTTGCCCGTCGTACGGTTTCTAATGCGCGGTTCTTGAAGAAACCAGCGGTGAATCCATCCGTACCGGCTTTTACATCTGATTTACCTCCTTTTCGAAATGTCGCCTTCGAGCGCACCTGGGCTGCGCTGGCTGTCAAACGGGCGATTTCTTCCTGTTGGTTCTGGTAGGTCTGCCATTCACGTTCCTGCTCATTTAGACGCTGCTCAAGGTATTCAGTGTAATTGCCTTCGTAGCGTTTTATCTGGTGGGAGCGGGTATCGATGCGCAGGATGGCATTGACGGTGTTGTTTAGAAATGTGCGGTCATGTGACACGATCAAAGCCGCGCCATGGTAGTGGTTCAGCCAGTTTTCAAGCCATTCCAGCATAGTGATATCGAGGTGATTGGTGGGTTCATCCAGCAGCAAAAGCTGAGGATTGGCCATTAAGATGCCTGCCAGGATAAGGCGGGTTTTTTGGCCACCGCTCAGATGTGTGATCGGCGTATCAGCGTCAAAGGCATCCAAACCAAAAACATGCAGCATCCCGGCAACAGAAGCCTGATCATTCATAGAGGCAGATAGCCGGGTCAGCAATTGATCATATTCTTGTTGCATGACCAGATCGTCCGGTTTGTGTGACAGAGCGGTGCTTACTCGCTGGAATTTTCCTCGATATCTTCTGTGGTGGCAGCAAGCGAAGATAAATAGGCACCAATGGAAAGTGTATCGGGGATTTCGAGCCCCTGAGATAGGTATCCTACGGTCAGATCAGGCGGAGTTAATTGATAGGTGCCACTGTCAGCGGTTTCTTCACCGATCAAGATGCGCATGATGGTTGATTTTCCTGATCCATTGACACCGATCAAACCAACTCGATCGCGAGGCTTGATCGTGAATGTGACTTGATCCAAGACAAGATCAAGGTTGTAGGATTTGGATATGCGATTGACTGTTAACATGTGTGACTCCAGTAAAACAAGAACAAGAAAAGCAGCTCTCTTTCGTGAGAGAGATAATACTATGCTGTTGTTGGATTACTGAATGTCTGTCATTTTCACTTTTTCACTATGAATTTTATTGCATTATATCACAAGGTTTTGGCAAGAAGAAAGATTGTTTCGTTTATAATGACTGCGGCGTGCCGCAAGGTGAACTGCAACAGTCATATCGATACAATGTAGAAAGAGTGTGCAATGTTTGATCTTTTGAATATTTTTTTTGAAAACCTCCTGCCGATTTTTCTGGCAGCCGCTGCTGGTTATGTGCTTTCCTGGAAAACCGATTTGGAGGCACGCCATGTTTCCAAGGTCTTATTTTACATTTTCAGCCCGGCGCTTGTTTTCACTTTGATCCAACGTTACATAACCCCGGAAATCCCTCTGTTGCGGATGGCCGTGATCACGATAGCTACGATGTTGTTAGTGGCGCTGCTAGTTTTTCTGATAGGCAAAGCTTTGGGATACAGTCGCGAGATGACCATGGCGATGGTGCTGCCAGCTATGCTGCTGAATACTGGCAATATGGGCATTCCGGTAACATTATTTGTATTTGGTGAGGAAGGATTGGCCTATGGAACAGTAGTGACGATCATCACCGTGATCATGTCCTATAGTGCCGGGGTAATTGTTGCTTCTCTGGGCAAAGCTGATATCAAAACTTCGTTGTTGAGTTTGGTGAAACTGCCGATGTTGTATGGTGTGCTTCTGGCGGTGGTCATGTATTTCACTGGCTGGTCACTACCGCTGCCGGTTGGCAGGGCGGTGGATCTGATGGCAGATGCCGCCATACCTACCATGTTGGTTTTGTTGGGCATGCAATTACAGAAAGCCAACCTGCGGGAAAATATCCGCGCCTTGTTCATCAGCACCAGTGCGCGGTTGGTGGCAGGGCCGTTGATTATGCTGGGACTGTCCTCACTCGCTGGCATGACTGGGCTGGTACAGCAGGTCAGCATTCTTCAGGCTGGCATGCCCGGGGCGGTGACCGCCACGGTGCTGGCGACTGAGTATGATACCAACCCGGAATTTGTTACGGCAGCGATCACCATCGCAACTGTTTTAAGTCCATTTACACTGACCCCTCTGATATGGCTGTTAACCGCTTAAGGTTTGCGAGGTGTAACCCCATAATCGATGGCATCATCGGTTACGAAAATCTGGTTAACAAAGATACCTTTTTCGTCAAGGACATTTCTCATCCCCCGATTCAATTGTGCTGATAAGATGCCGCGGACGAAGAGCAGAGGCTTCCCATTTAGCGAATCCACGGTAAAAGCAGGATAGCCATTTTTTAAGGAAATGTAAGTAGTCAGGTAATGAATATCTTCGTTGCGATACAGAATGAGTTCAAGTGTGTCTGGATAGACCAGGTTAGCATCAATGTCGTCGGCAATATCTTCAAAAAACGGCATCAATTGTTCATCGATATCCTGGTTTAAATTTTCCTGTGTGATGCGGTAGGTTTCTTCGCGATACACATCCTCATAGAAGGCTGTTTGAATGGCTTGCCTGCTGAAAAGCCCAAATATGTACACAGTGCCGATCACCAGGATGATCGTGAGAACAATGGCAATGATCACCAAAGAGATCATGACCTGCTGGAAAACTTTCCCAAAGCCTTTGGCAACTTTTGCAACAGCGGTTGGTTTCACCGTCTCTTTGGTCGTATTTTCTGTGGTCTCTGATTCATCTCTCAAGGTGTCTATCGCATTACTTGCGTTCTTTATTTTTGCAGCCTTTGCTGATTGGGTTCTGTAGGGGGGTGTTGCCACAAAGGTTTCATTGGCAAAGTTTCGCAACTCGCTAACTACCTCTTCCATGGTCGAATAACGAAATTCCACATCTCTTTCGAGAATTTTCAGCATGAAACTCGCCACTGAGGGAGGAAGGTTCTCCACAAATTCTGCAGGATGGGGAGGGTCTTCCATCATTTGTCTCATCAGAATGGCGGCGGGGGTGTCAGCTTCAAAAGGTTTGTGTCCTGTCACCAATTCGTAGAAAATGATACCGAGGGCGTAAATGTCTGATTGCTGCGAAAACTGGCCGTGCCATTGCTCGGGCGCCATATACTCAGGGGTGCCAATGCCCATACCACTCTGGGTCAGGTTGGTCGATGGGAGAGTGCTGTCGGTGCTGAGGATTTTGGCGATGCCGAAATCGGTCAGGAATGGGTGGTTTTCCGCGTTAAAAAGGATGTTGGCGGGTTTTACATCGCGATGGAGTATGTTCTGCCGGTGGGCATAATGAAGCGCTTCAGCGATGGGCAGCAGCAGTTGCGACGCTTTTGGGTAAGGGGTTTGTCTGCCGAGATAGTCTTCGAGGGTTCCGCCTGGTAGATACTCCATGATCAGATAAGGTTTTTCTTGAAAGCGCCCAAAATCATGGATGTGTACGATATTCGGGTGAGTCAATTTCGCGAGTGTTTTAACTTCGCGTTCAAATCTTTTGATGATGTGTTCAGTGCTGGAGGTACTATCACTGGCTACTTTGATGACCTTGATAGCAACATCGCGTTCCAGGACATGGTCAAAGGCATGGAAAACTGTTGCCATGCCGCCTTCACCCAATTTTTTGATTACCTGGTAGCGTTTGGTCATTTGGTTCGAAGAACCTTCTGCCATGTACCTCTCCTGAAGCCAAGGAAATTTTGTTTACCTGTATTGTAGCATCACTTGTTTTAAATAAAACAACCTGAATTCTACGGAACTATCCAGGTTGTTGTTTTTGATATTCGCTGTTAGAAATCAGGTTTGGTAACCGGCTGGCAATGCTTCGGTTTGTGGGTTGTCTGTATCCTCAGTATACAACTTAAAGATGACATGATTGATGGCGAATATTATTCCCAGCAACGGTGTCCAGAAAAGGGTGATGATAATGGGGTGCAAAATGGATGCAATGATCACTGAAAAACCCACTAAGGTGAATCCCAATGCCAAACTCTGCATACCGGGGTCAGTTACTTGCCGCCATTTCTTCAAACCTTGGACGATAAAAATGGTCAAGAAGGCCATTAATGCCAACCATGTAAGCAGACCACCCTTCATTGCAACCCATAGATGGCCGTTGTGGGTGTAATGCGGACCCATGTTGCCGTATCCATCGATCTTGCTGATGAAAGGACGGTAGAACGCCCCCATACCAAGGCCGAAGAAGGGGTGATTGAGTAATTGAGGGATGCCATACATGTATTCAAAGTTACGCCATACGATCGTGGATTCTGTAGGATCGACATATGATTGCGTGGTGAACAGGCTGGTGAGCCTGACGAATGCAGCCTGAACCAGTTGCCCATATGGGCTGTCTGGCATAATTAGACCTGGGAGAATGACAATAGGCAATAGCCAGAGCAGATAGAGACTCCAGGTGAGGATCTTTTTGCGCTGTTCCAGGT
>DSBE01000177.1 GCA_011053085.1 Chloroflexota bacterium | reverse complement strand
ATAAAGATGGAATCCCAGGCAGCCGACTGGTTGATAAACGGTACCTGTGGCGTAATCCAGTTTGTTGGTATTAGTGAAATGACGGAGCATAAATGATGAGTGAATTTAAGAACAAAACAGTGATTGTTACTGGCGGAGCGCAAGGACTGGGGGCGCATCTGTGTGAGCGTTTTGCCAGCGAAAGCGCCAATGTAGTGATTGCAGATTTGCAAATTGAGATGGCAAGCGAGCTGGCGCAGAACTTGACGGAAAAATATGGCGTCAGTTGTCTGGCGGTCGCCGTTGATGTCACAGCCGCGACCACCGTCGAAGCCATGGTTGAGATGGCGGTGAAGGAATTCGGCAGTATCGATATATTGGTTGCCAACGCGGGTATCGTGATTGCCGGAGACACGCCGAATTTCGAAGTGGCAAAGTGGCGCAAAGTGATCGATGTTGATCTGGTCGGTTATTTTATATGTGCCAAACAAGTGCTTAAGGTCATGATACAGCAAAAAAGCGGTGTCATCATTCAGATCAATTCAAAATCAGGCAAAGAGGGAAGTTACAAAAATTCTGCCTACGCAGCCGCAAAATTTGGCGGTATCGGATTGACACAGAGTCTGGCATTGGAAGTGGCAGAATTGGGGATACGGGTAAACGCTGTGTGTCCGGGCAACTTGCTGGATTCGCCGTTGTGGGTTAATTCACTATACAAGCAATATTCAGAAAAGCTGGGGATTCCTGAGGAGGAGGTAAGAAAGTTGTACGAGGACAAAGTGCCGATGAAACGCGGCTGCACCTTCGACAATGTCGCTGACCTGGTGCTGTTTCTATCCTCTGATAAAGCGGATTACATCACCGGCCAGGCAATCAATGTAACCGGCGGACAAGTTATGCATTAATCTCAAGTGGTTTTTACAGAAGAGATGGTTTTCATTTGGAGCCATCTCTTTTTATTTTG
The DNA here is from genome assembly GCA_011053085.1 of Chloroflexota bacterium. Lineage (GTDB taxonomy): Bacteria > Chloroflexota > Anaerolineae > Anaerolineales > Anaerolineaceae > SpSt-1165. The sequence continues at coordinate 4,124 of DSBE01000177.1, read as the reverse complement.
CTTTATTTAAGATATAATCGTAAGCAAACGAAAGCAAACGAAGATAATTCTGGTATGAAAAAGCCGTTATTTCCCGAAATTCGCCGAAAAGAAATTCTACAGTTGTTGGATCGTGCAGGACAAATTTCTGTAAAGGAATTAAGCCAGCAATATGATGTTTCAGAGGTAACCATCAGGTCCGATCTGGAACTATTGGCTGAAAAGCAATTGATTCGGCGCACTCATGGTGGAGCAATGGCTTTGAGCCGGGATGTTGCTTTGTTGATAAGCCACAGAAGAAGCCAGCAGGTGCAGGAAAAAGAGAGAATTGGCACTTACTGTGCTTCCTTGGTGGAGAATGGTGACTCAATTTTTCTCGATATCAGCACAACGGCTCTCGCTTTGAGTCGCCACCTCAAAGACCACCAGAACCTTACTGTGGTTACCAACAGTCTTACTACTGCCCAGGAGTTGCTCGAGGCGGATGGTGTCAATGTGCTTGTACCAGGCGGAAACCTGCGAAAAGAAACCCTATCAATTACAGGAATGGAGGGGCTCGAATGGCTTCAGGGGTATCACTTTTCCAAAGGTTTTTTTGGGGCTCATGGGATCACGATTGAGGATGGCCTTACTGATGTCAGTTTGTACGAAGCCGAAGTGAAGAGGCACATGGTGAAACAGTGTAAACAAGTCATTGGCATTTTTGACTCCACCAAGTGGGGGCGGGTAGGGTTTGCCTCTTTTGCTGCTTTAGCTGATGTGGATTTAATTGTCACGGACGCGGGTGCCAGGCCAGAATTGGTTGATGGTGTAAGAATGAAACATATTGATGTCAAATTGGTTTAGGAAAATCAGGAGAATAATATTATGCCCGAAACAAAAGAAGAGTTATTTGCCCGTGTTTCTGCTTTGATCGAAGAACAATCTCTGACCAAAGAAGAGGTGTTAACCTACATGCGCCAGATATTGGAAATACGCGCATTTGAGGACAATATCGCAGAACTATTGGGGCGGGCGGTGCTAAAAGGCGCGTCACATCTGTATGCCGGACAGGAAGCGGTTGCCGTGGGGGCAATTGCGGCTCTGAACAAAGATGATCTCATTACCAGCACACACAGGGGCCATGGTCATGCGCACGCCCATGGTGATTCTGTCGCAGAAACCGAACAGGAGAAACAAACTCATTACAACAAGATGATGGCTGAAGTATTGGGAAAATCGGGTGGTTACTGCAAAGGCAAAGGCGGTTCTATGCATATCGCCGATGTGTCGCATGGTAACCTGGGGGCGACCGGAATTGTGGGTGGTAACATTCCTGTGGCTGTCGGTGCGGCGCTGGCACAAAAACTGATGAATACCGGAAAAGTTGTCTTGTGCTTTTTTGGTGATGGCGCGACAAATACGGGAAACTTCCATGAAGCGATGAATATGGCTTCCATCTGGGATCTGCCAGTCATATTTATTGTCGAAAATAACCAATATGCCATGTCCGTGCCATGGAAAAAGGCCAGTAAACTTCCCAATGCCGCCGACAGGGCTGCTGCCTATGGCATGCCGGGTGTTGTGGTCGATGGGATGGACGTATTGGCGGTTCGCGGTGCTGTGATCTCAGCAGTGGATCGAGCAAGAGCTGGAGAAGGCCCTTCATTGGTGGAGGCGAAGACCTACCGCTGGTATGGGCACAGCCATTCTGATCCACGTGCCTATCGGACGCGTGAGGAAGAAAAAGAATGGCGCGCTCGTGACCCAATCGAAGTGTTAAAGAAAGAAATGGCCGCTTTGGGCTGGTTAGGCGATGAGGAATTGGCCGAAATGACCGAAGTGGTGGATGGAAAATTAGAAACCGCCATGGAGTACAGCAAGCAGTCGGCAGAACCAGACCGAGCAGAAGTAAATACTGATGTATTCGCCCCGGTGAAGTTTACACAAGGCGATTATGACCGCGACAAGCAACTGCGAGGAAAGATCGAGAGGGGTGAAATTTCAAGAGAAATTTCTTATGCCCAGGCACTTTCAGAGGCATTGCGTGAGGAAATGAAAAGCGATCCAAGTGTATTCGTCATGGGCGAAGATGTAGGGTTGTATGGCGGTGCCTATGGCGCGACCCGCGGGTTGTATGAAGAATTTGGTGAATGGCGCGTGATTGATACGCCTATTTCAGAAGCTACCATTGGCGGTGCGGCTGTTGGCGCAGCCATGTGCGGTATGCGGCCTGTAGCTGAGATCATGTATGTTGATTTCACACCGTTATGTATGGATCAAGTTGCCAACCAGGGAGCGAAAAACCGGTATATGTTCGGTGGCTTGACGAAAGTTCCCATGGTCATCCGCACCGAAGGTGGTGCCGGCCGTGCCATTGCTGCGCATCATTCACAGAGCCTGGAATCATTGTGGACCCACTTTCCTGGCATCTATGTCGTCATGCCATCCACCCCGTATGATGCGAAAGGATTACTGAAGGCTGCCATTCGTGATGATAATCCGGTTATGTTCATCGAGCACAAGATGCTTTACAAAAACAATGGTCCGGTTCCAGAAGAAGAATATATCATTCCCTTTGGCGTGGCGGATATCAAACGCACCGGCAAAGATGTTACGCTAATCAGCTATTCTCGGATGGTATTGCGGGGTTTAGAAGCCGCTGAAGAATTGGCAAACGAGGGCATTGATGTTGAGGTCATCGACCTGCGTACATTGAATCCTCTGGACATGGCCACTATCGTCACATCGGTTCGAAAAACCGGCCGGGTGGTGTGTGTAACAGAAGCTTATCAAAATACCAGTTTCATCAACGAGGTGATGGCACGCATAAACGAACAGGCATTTGACTGGCTGGATGCCCCCATGATTCGGGTGGCTGCTGCGGATGTGCCTGTTCCACGCGCAGAAGCGTTAGAAGATGAGGCAATTCCGAATGTCGGCAAGATCATCGCTGCGTGCAAAAAGGTGGTGAGCTGATGGCAAAAGAATTGTTCATCCCCAAATTGGGACAGACCGTTGAAGAAGTCACGTTGGTGAAATGGTTGAGAAGTGATGGTGATGCCGTTAAGAGGGGTGACGAGGTGTTGGAAGTCGAGACAGATAAAGCCATCTTTCCCGTGGAAGCCAATGGCAATGGCGTCTTGCATCTGGGACCATACAATGCAGGTGACGTACTGCCGATCTTAACGGTTGTCGCTATCATTGGAAAGGCCGATGAAGTATTCAACACAACGGTAGTTTCTGGTGGAGAAGATGCGCAGGAACTTACGGAGGAAATGACAACAGCTGAACTGGTGTCTTCTGACGGAAGGACAGAATCATCTTCACCAGGGGTATCTGGGGAAAAGTTGTTTGCATCACCGCGCGCCAAAAAAACTGCCAATGAACTTGGCGTTGACCTGTCATATGTGATAGCAACCGGCGAAAATGGTAAAAGGATTATTGAGGCGGACGTGCTGCGCCATGTCGAGAGCCAACCAAAAATTTCACCCGTTGCCCAAAAAATGGCGGAAGCGCATGGCCTGGATTGGAAATCGATCAGCGGAAGCGGAACAGAAGGAAAAATCGTTAAGCAGGATGTTCAAAGCGCCCTTCAATCTGCGACGGTCACTGCAAAAACAGATAAACAAACTGATGGAAACCGAACGCCTCTCACAAAAATGCGCCGTTTGATCGCCGATAAAATGGCGGCGAGTGTGCATACCAATGCAAGCGTCACATTGGTGTCTGAAGTTGACTCCACTGGTTTGGTGAGTGCAAGAGACAGGTTAAAGGCTGAAGTAGCAAACGCTTGGGGTTTTGCGCCGGGCTACAATGAGTTCCTCATTAAGATCACCGCACTGACTTTGGCCAAATATCCCTACATGAATTCGCAATTGCAGGAAGAGGAAATTGTTACATTTGAGCAGATTCACATTGGTATAGCTGTTGACACTGATCGCGGGTTGCTTGTGCCGGTGATTAGAAATGCTGACAAAAAAACATTGCGAGAGATTGGCCAAGAAATTCGCGATATTGCGGAAAGAGCCAGGAATAACCGAATTCTGCCAGATGAATTGGAGGGCGGTACATTCACTATCACTAACCTGGGCATGTATGACATCGACGCATTCACACCGGTTATCAATTTGCCTCAGGCAGCCATATTGGGGGTCGGTAAAATT
>DSBE01000190.1 GCA_011053085.1 Chloroflexota bacterium | reverse complement strand
GTTCGATTTCGTGCTGGCAGGCGCCTTCTCCAAGTATGACCAGCCGGAGAATGTGGTGCTGCGCGCCCTGTATTTCCTGAACAATGCCCGTGAACGCCTGCAAGCCATGGCGTTTGGCGAGGTCGCGCCACAGGCGTGGTTGTCCGCTTACCTGCAGAGCCTTTCTGATGGCGCCAACCTGCTGGCAGTGATAGCGGGCGGGCCTTTGAGCACGCGCCGCCTGCTGCTGGCGTTTCCGGCGCGCGCTGCCGATCTGGAGATTCCGCAATGGACCGGCTGTTTGATCGAAGCCTTCTCACGCGGTGTACCGGAGAGCGACACGCTCGCGCAATGGATCCGCCAATGGGATGAGGTATTCGACCGTCAGGCCGAACCAATGGGAATGCCGCCTGACCTTGATCCACTGAAGATTCCCTATTACCGCCAGGCCATGGAAACATTTGCACCCTCCGCGCCGATGAGCGCGCTGTGGATCCTGTTGTTCACCCTCGGCCAACGTCTGGCTATCAGCAGCGAAACCACCCCTCCGTCGGTCGTGGAGATGCTGCAATCCGTGGGTTTGGGTGAAGAAACGCGCGAGGAACGCGAAGAATCACTGGAAGCATTGATTGATGACGCCGAAGAGGTGCTGGAAGAATGGGCGAAAAATAGGGGGCTGCCAGCGTTGGTTTCGTTAACCAATTCTTAAAAATTTGTGGATAACTCCTTAAAAACTGTGGACAGAAAAGGGAGTCTGTGGACAACCCGCCCCCTTACGCCAGGAACAATAAAGACGATAACCCCCATATGTGGGGGTCTCTTTTTTCTAATTTCTACTAGTGGTGATTGGGCGGCAAAGACAGTTTATCCACATTGTCCACGGGGATAGTTTGTCCCCTTTTTCCAGTTTTCATGCACAGGCAAGGTGGGGAGAAATCCCCCCGCGAACGAAGGTTGTTTTCACCTATATGGAGGGAGGCAGAGGTTCTTTGCCCGCGCTAATGGGGGTGAGGAGGCCGATGAAAGCACCTATCCACACTATCCACAGCCCCTACTACGATTACGTTTAATAACATTAACTATACACAGATGAAAGTTATGCATTAACGACACAGCGAAATACACGAATCCGCAAGGGGGTAAACTCTTTCTCCGCTTTGGAAGGTGTTGTTTTGGTTCTACATCAGACAGAAGTAAGGATGGCCTTAGAAACCGATGAATCAAACCGGAACAACCGCCATAGCTATCCTATTGCTCAAAACGCAGGGTATTGCAACAAACATTAAAAAATTGTAAAATTTAGACACATTCACTTTCTTCGCCGATCAACATGGGGAGAAAGAGCCATCTGTCAGAATGTGCGTTGAGGTCATCAAACCAAGGGAGACAACATGGAAGTCATTAAGGTCAAAGCCAATTCCCGTACCGCGGCGGTCGCAGGCGCTATCGCCGGTGTAATGCGGGACATGCACCATGCCGAAGTGCAGGCAACTGGTGCCGGCGCGGTCAACCAGGCGGTCAAAGCCATCGTGCTGGCGACAGCATATCTGGTCGATGACGGCATTAATATCTATTGTATGCCCGAATTTGTCGACGTCGATATCGACGGCAAAGTGCGCACTGCCATCAAGTTAACCATCGAGGAACATAACAAACCTGCATAAAAGACGGCAGGCCCCTGTGGTTTTGCCTCAAGGGGAAAGATCATCTGCCCAAAAAGCAGGTTCGTCAATGCTGTCTGTCTTGGTGTCTTCTGCACGATCGGCCAGGTAGCGGCGCACCCGCTCACGTGGGTCATTGACGAATAATTCCAGCTGTGGGCGGTCCGGGTCGCTGGCGCCTTTGGAATAGTTGCATTTCCCGCAGGCAGGCAGACAATTATCCACGGTAGTGCCGCCGCCGGCGTCGATGGGGATGAAATGCTCCAGGTGTTCAAAGGGGCGCTGCTGGCAATAGGCGCACAGTCCGTTAAAATCAGCCAGGGTTTGCAGCCATTGCCCCAACGTGAGCGTGGCGGGCAGACCCTTTTCAGCGGCACGCGCCAACTGGGTTTGCAGGCGTGCTTTTTCGCGCGGCATCTGCTCTGCAGCGCACTGCGGACAGAAAGGAATTGCCTGATCGGCGTGGAAGATTGCTCCGCAATGCAGACAGGTCAGCGTGTAGTTGTCCATACAATCAGCGTCACTTTTTCAAATTTCATAATAAAAATATAATTAATATCCACAGACCTGTGCGGTTATCCACAGTTTTATACCACTTATCCACAGTTTCGTAGGTTAATGGTATACATTTGTCTCTGTTGGCGGCAGGGGCATCTCCTGGGGAAAGAGCGCTGCGCTGAAGTCAGCGCCTTCAGTCTGGGCACCATCGAGGCAGGCGCCGCGCAGGTCTGCCCGTTTCAATGATGCTCCGCGCAGGTCGGCTCCACTGAAGTCCGCTTCGCGCAGATCGCAATTGTTGAGAAAGGCTTTGTTGAGATTGGCGCCGCGGAAATTGACCCGGCGCAACAGCGAACCACTCAGGTCCGTCTGCGCGAGGGAGGCTCCCTCAAAAGAGGCATAGCGCAGGTCACAGCGGCGCAGGTTGGCGCCGTCCAGCAGGGCGCGGTCGAGTCGCAGGCGCTTAAGCGAGAAGAAGGAAAGATTGGCGCCGCGCAAATCTTTGCCGCTCAGGTTGAAGAATCTCAGCAGACGCAGCACGCCAAGCAGAGTGTAGACAATCGGTTGTGAACGCATTAACAGACCTCTGGGGACAAATCAAGTGGTGGATGAATTGTACCGCAGAAAATCACAGATCTATAATAGAACAAAAGTTCTATTATCTTGTTGACGAAAGCGTGAAAAAGAAGGTGGTGCCTTCGCCCAATGCTGACTCCACCCACACCTGCCCGCCATGTCTTTCAACCGCGCGCTTGACGATTGCCAACCCCACCCCGGTGCCGGGGTACTCTTCGGCACTGTGCAGGCGCTTGAAGATGGTGAACACCTGGTCTGATTGGGCGCTGTCGAACCCTACCCCGTTGTCGCGCACGTAAAAACGCGCGGGTTTGCTGTTACTGTCGCAGCCGATAGTGATCTGGCTCTGCTCTCGTTTGAGGCTGTATTTGACCGCGTTGGAGATCAAATTATGGAAAATCTGCTGAACCATGGTCGGGTCGGCCTGGATGACGGGCAGCTGGTGATACTGGATATCAAAAGAATGCTCGCTGAAAGGCACCGTTTCCATATCAACCACCAGGCGGGCGATGTTGTAGGTGTCCACCGACTGCAACTTCAGCGGTTCGCGGGTGATGCGCGAGATCATCAGCACATTCTGGATGAGGGCATCCATCTGGCGGATGTTCTGGTGGATCATGTCGACTGACCGCAGCGCGGATTCATTTTCTTTGATCTTCATGGCGAGGATATCCGCATAACCGTCAATGATCTGCAGCGGCGTGCGCAGGTCATGCGAGATCGAGTAGGCATAGGATTCAAGGTCGCGGTTGGCTTGTTCCAATTCGGCAGTTCGCTCACTTACACGCCGTTCGAGGCTTAGATTCAACTGGCGCACGACCTTTTCTTTCTCAATCAATTCAACCTGCATGTCTTCCATCTGGCCGACATGGCTGGAGATATCATAATAGCTGGCTTGCAGGCGCTCCGCCATGGCGTTGATGCCGCGCTGCAGTTGCCCGATTTCGTCATGTGCAATCGGTTCACGGATGCGGAAAGCGTAGTTGCCCTCTCCCAAGGCAGACAGAACAACATCGGCCTTGCGCAGCGGCTTTCTTACACACTGGCGGATGAAGGCAACCAGTGCCCCGCCTGTCACCAGCAACAGGATAGCAGCGGTGATGATATATACTTCGAAGAACAGATAGCGGAAATGCACAATCTTGTCGATATCAAAAATTACCAGCAACGTATCGGTCTCTGATTGCGGCAGATGTGGACGTAAAGGAATCAGCACTACCGCCTTGGGAATGCCGTGCTGGCGGTAGAATTGATAGGTAAAACGGTCGAGGGAATCGGTGTGTGGCAATGAGATGTCGGGAGAATGGCTCACAGACGGAAGAGCGGCGTCCAGCAATTCTACTTCGTGCGGTTGGTACGCATGGCGCTGGCTGCCGTTGGCGGCATATTCCACCCCTCCCAGCAGCACCAGATTGGAGCGGCAGGAAGCCAGCAGATCTACTGAAAGGAGCGTTTCCTCAGGCGCAAGCCCGGAGTTGTCCAGGTGGTAGAGGAGATGATCAACTTGTTGTTGGAAGTGATCGTGGGCGTGGTCTTTCAAGTACCGGTTTAGGAACAAACCCAGCACAAAGAAACCGATCACCTGTGCGATGATGAGCGCGGCGCCGATCTTTACTGCCAGAGGAAGACGTTTCAACATCGTTGCGATGTCCTTCCGTCCGAAACCAATGAGAAACATGTGAAAAAAGGAAGGGGAAACTTTGCAGCATCCCCTGCATAGAGTATAGCAGAGAAAATGGCGCAAACAAGAACCAATTTGCGTAAAGATCTCACTTTTTTTACTGGTGTTGCACGTGAAACAAAAATGTGGACAAACTGTGGATTGTTTCACGTGAAACGCGCCAAACCTGTGGATAAGAGGTCGCTTTTTGGTGGATAACAGGGTATGATTGTGGAAAATGTCCCCGCCGATCGATTATTCTGGAGGTTTCTGATGTTGACTGCTGCCTTTATTGTCGCTTTTTTGCTTGAAATTTTCCTGCCCTTTGTGTTGGGCGTCTATGTGTGGAAGAAATTCGGCGCCAACTGGAAGGTATTTGCCCTTGGGGCAGCCGCCTTTGTCGTTTCGCAGATCATTCATATCCCTTTGTTGGGACTGTACCAGCGTGGATTCACGCTGCTGGGGATCACGCCCACCACCATGCCTTTTTTACAATTTAACCTGATCCATGCGCTCATGCTGGGCTTGTTGGCGGGTATTTGCGAAGAACCCATGCGTTGGATTGCCTTCAAATTGCTCAAAAAACAGGGCGATACCTCGCGGGCAGCTGTGATGCTGGGACTCGGTCATGGCGGGGTGGAGTCAATCCTGGTAGGACTGTCGGTGATGAATGCCGCAATCGCCCTGATCATGTGGAACAGCGGCAATTT